>JAFVDA010000075.1 GCA_017478765.1 Clostridia bacterium | reverse complement strand
TCGGCGGCAGAGGCGTCGAAGGTATGATCGCAACGGCAAAATATGCGAGAGAAAACCGCGTCCCCTATCTCGGGATATGTCTCGGAATGCAGGTAGCCGTTATAGAATACGCAAGAAACGCGCTCGGATACGTCGACGCAAATTCCGGTGAGTTTGACGAGAACTCTTTACATAAAGTAATCGATTTCCTTCCCGGTCAAAGCGACTTAGTCGACAAGGGCGGAACACTAAGGCTCGGCGCCTATCCGTGTAAAATCGAAAGCGGAACAATGCTCGAAAAATGCTATTCGACGACAAAGATAAGCGAAAGACACCGTCACCGCTACGAATTTAACAATTCGTTTACGGACGATTTTTCAAACGGCGACATGATAATTTGCGGAAGATCGCCCGACGGAAAACTGGTTGAAGCGGTCGAAGTAAAAAAACATCCGTTTTTTATCGGCGTTCAGTTCCACCCCGAGTTTAAGTCTAGACCTACAAATCCGCACCCGTTATTCGTCGGATTAGTATCCAACTCGATGAAAAAATTATGATATAAAAAGGCGTTTTTAAGGTGATTTCACGCTATTTTTTGAAAAAAGCGTATTGACAAAGGCAAAAACATATATTATAATTACCACAAGAAAGCAAGGTAAGGGGAAAATATATGTGCTTTTTCAAAAAAAGAAGAGAAAGAATGCTCTCAGAAGACGGTGAGATGGTTTCCGTCATCAAAGCCGGAGCGGACAAAACGGAAAAATTGCTCAGCGACGGTAACGACGAAAACAAAAAGTCGTTGTCAAGGCGTATTGCCGACCTTAAAACGCTTACCGAAAACCTTGACGCCTCTTTCAAAGCGGAAGTTATCAAAGTCGACAAACAGATAGTGCAGGCGTTTGCCGCCTTGAATACTCTTTTAGGTCAGACGCAAGGGGTATTCGACAGGGACGCAAAAATCTGGCTGGCTAAAATAAACGAACTTTTAAGCGAACGTGACGAACTGTTTTAACCAACACACGAAAAGACCTTTTCACTCGTGGTGAAAAGGTCTTTTTTTTGCGAAAAATTATCGATAATCAACTTATAGCGTGGGATTTATCTGTTTTCGATCATGCTCTTAACCTTCATAAGTCTCGTGGTTGCGGCGCGCTCGTTCTCTTCGAGTTTGGAGCGGATATACGCGATCGTCTCGTTAAGTTGCGGGATCATGACGTATTCGAGCGCGTTGACGCGGCGCTTGTTGCGCTCTATCTCCACGGCGAGAAGGGAAACCGTCTTTTCAAGTTCTGCAAGTCGAATAAGTTTTTCGATGGCTAAATTTATCTTTTCCACCGAAGCGTCGGCTTCGGAAGTTATTTCGGCGTAGGCGTAAGGCAATCCGTCGACGGATTTACTTTCAAGCGTTATTTTCGGAACGTCCACGCCGAGAACGGAAGTTATCTCGTAATCGGCGGCAACGCTGACGGAAGGCATGGAAAAAACCTTTTCGATTTGGGATCTACCCGAAAGCGAGCGCGCAAGCGCAAACTGCCTGAGCGAATCGCCAAGAAGCAGTTCAACTTCGTCTCTTAACTTTTTATTTTCCCTTATAAGAACGGAAAACCGCCTTATCATCTCGTCGGACTTATCCTTCAAAAGTTTGTGACCTCTTACGGCGGTAGATAGCCGAGCCTTTAACTTTTTCAGTTCCATCCGCGTGGGATTTACGTTCAAACGCGCCATTTTTACCTTACTTTAAGTACTTTTCGATATAACGTTCTTTTATTCTTTTCAGTTCGCTTCTCGGAAGAATGGACAAAAGCTTCCAACCGATGTCCAAAGTTTCTTCGATGGTCCTGTTAGCGTCGTAGCCTTGGGAAACGTACGTTCTTTCAAACCGTTCGGCAAACTCGGCGTACAGTTTATCGGTCGCGGTAAGCGCCGAATCACCTAAAATTGCCGAGAGTTCCTTGCACTCTTTACCCCTTGCGTAAGCCGCGAACAGTTGGTTCATCGTATCGGCGTGATCTTCCCTCGTCTTGCCGTCGCCTATACCCTTGTCTTTAAGACGGGAAAGTGACGGAAGTACGTCTATAGGCGGATTAACGCCCTTTTTATAAAGATCTCTCGACAGTATGATCTGACCTTCGGTGATGTACCCCGTAAGGTCGGGAATGGGGTGAGTTTTATCGTCTTCGGGCATGGTCAAAATGGGTATCTGGGTTATCGAACCCTGCTTGCCCCTTATCCTTCCCGCGCGCTCGTATAAAGTGGCAAGGTCGGTGTAAAGATAACCGGGGTAGCCGCGCCTTCCGGGAACTTCCTTTCTCGCGGCTGAAACTTCACGAAGCGCTTCGGCGTAATTGGTGATGTCCGTCATGATGACGAGAACGTGCATTCCGCAATCGAACGCCAGATATTCTGCGCAGGTAAGCGCCATACGCGGAGTGGCTATTCTCTCTATCGCAGGGTCGTTTGCAAGGTTGGTAAACAGCACCGTCCTCTCTATCGCCCCCGTCTTTTTGAAATCTTCGATAAAGTATTCGGCTTCCTCGTACGTTATGCCGATGGCGGCGAATACTACCGCAAACTTACCGTCCGATCCGCGAACCTTGGCTTGCCTTGCTATTTGCGCGGCAAGTTGGGCGTGCGGAAGTCCGCTCATGGAAAACACGGGTAGTTTTTGCCCTCTTACGAGCGTATTGAGCCCGTCTATCGCGGAAACGCCCGTTTGAATAAATTCGTTGGGGTAATCCCTTGCGGCGGGGTTTATGGGTTCGCCGTTTACGTCAAGGCGCTTTTCGGGGATTATGGGCGCGCCGTTATCTCTCGGATTACCCATGCCGTCGAATACTCTACCTAACATGTCTTTGGATACGGCAAGCGACAGACTTCTGCCTAAAAAGCGCGCTTTGCTCGTGGCTATCTTCAAGCCCTGAGTGTTCTCGAACAGTTGGACGACGGCTTTGTCGTCACGAACTTCAAGCACCTTTCCGCGCCTTATCTCGCCGTTTTCCTGCGTGACTTCGACGAGTTCGTCGTAACTTACCCCTTCGACGCCCTCGACAAGCATCAACGGGCCTACGACTTCTTTTATGGTCATATATTCTTTATACATTTCAGTTATCCCCCGTCGAAAGCGCTTTTAACTGTTCGGTCAACTGCCGTTCGATCTCGTCGAACTCCTGCAAATTACTCTCCTCGAGGTACTTTGCCCTTCCTATACGCTCTTTGGCGGGGCAGTTGATTATCTTATCGAAATCGGCGTAATCGGCAACCGCCTGATTGCCTAAATCGTAGAAAGCCTTTATCAGTTTAAGCATCCTGTACTGCTTATCGAGCGACGTATAGGTGTCGGTTTCGTGGAAGGCGTTTTGATGAAGGTAATCTTCCCTTATCATCTTCGCGGTTTCCATGGTCATTCTGTCCTTGTAGGATAGCGCGTCCATACCGACCAGCCTTACTATCTCGTCAAGGTTGGCTTCTTCCTGCAAGATGTTCATTATAAACGCGCGTAAAGTCATAAAGTCTTCGCCGACGTTCTCGTCAAACCAAGGTTTCAGCCTGTCGGCGTAAAGCGAATAACTAATCAACCAGTCTATCGCCGGGAAGTGGCGCCTGTACGCAAGATTTGCCGACAAGCCCCAGAATACTTTTACTATCCTTAAAGTCGCCTGCGAAACGGGTTCGGAAAGGTCTCCTCCCGGGGGCGATACCGCGCCTATTGCGGTGACCGAGCCGAAAGATTCATTTGAGCCGAGCGTTCTGACCGTTCCCGCCCTTTCGTAAAATTCGGCAAGTCTTGACGACAGGTACGCGGGGTAACCTTCGTCGCCCGGCATCTCTTCAAGACGACCGCTTATCTCGCGGAGCGCTTCCGCCCAACGTGAAGTGGAGTCAGCCATTATCGCCACGTTGTAGCCCATATCCCTGAAATATTCGGCTATGGTTATGCCCGTGTAGATGGACGCTTCTCTCGCCGCGACCGGCATATCGGAAGTATTTGCGATAAGCACCGTTCTTCTCATAAGCGGCTCGCCCGTCTTCGGGTCGTTAAGCTGCGGAAACTCATTCAAAACGTCGGTCATCTCGTTGCCGCGTTCGCCGCAGCCGACGTAGACGATTATCTCGGCGTCCGCCCACTTTGCAAGTTGGTGCTGGACGACCGTCTTTCCGCTTCCGAACGGTCCCGGAACGGCAGCAACGCCGCCTTTTGCGATGGGGAACAGAGTATCTATTACCCTTTGCCCCGTTATCATCGGGCTTAAGGGCGATTGTTTTTGCGCGTAAGGGCGAGCCTTTCTGACCGGCCAACGCGTGAGCATTTTGACGGGTACAAGCCCCTTGTCGGTCTTTATCGTCGCTATTTGGTCAACGATGGTGTGTTCGCCTTTTTCAATGCTTTCGACCACGCCCTCGACTCCGAACGGAACCATTATTATATGTTTTACGATGCTCGTTTCCTGAACGAATCCGAGTTGATCGCCATTAGTCACCTTGTCGCCGACTTTTGCGGTGGGAACAAACTCCCAAAGTTTCTCGTGATCGAGATTATCTATTTTCATCCCGCGGCGTATTCTGTCGCCGTACTTTGCGACCATCTTGTCGAGCGGGCGTTGAATGCCGTCGAAAATGCCTTCGATAAGTCCCGGCGCAAGTTCTACGGAGAGCGCGTCGAAGGTGGACTCCACCTTATCTCCCACGGCAAGCCCCGAAGTTTCTTCGTAAACCTGAATGGACGCTTTATCCCCTCTCAGTTCGATAACCTCGCCTATAAGTCCGTTTTCGCCCACTTTGACCACGTCGTACATCTTGACGAAAGCCATGTTTTCGGCGACTATCAACGGACCCGAAACTTTAACAATTTTTCCTTGCATTTATTTTTCCTCTTTATTAAACAAAATATCTACGCCGAGCGCGCGCTCCATTTGTTCGGTCATTTTGCGCCTTGCGTAATCTCCGCTTCCCGTATCCGACGGGATTGCAACGACTATCGGATAGGGCTCAGAATTTATTCTCGTTATAAGGTCGTCGAGTTGTTCCGCCAAATCGTCGGTAATGAATATTATTTTATACTGCTTGGCAAGTTTGCGAAGCGTTTCGCGAGCCTCGCTCGTATCCGCGACCATAAAGGCGTCCACTCCGCCCGCTTTGAACGATAGAACGCTGTCGCCGTTGCCGATTATAGCCGTTTTACCCTGCATAACATTCCCTCAATCGCTCGATGATGGCGCTTTTGTCAGCCCCAACGAGTTTCATAGCCATAACTATCCTGACGTTTTTCATCTCGCTCGTCTTATAATTAAAATACAGTAGCGAAGGTATAACGCCCTCCGTTTCAAATCTTAACTCTTTAAGTTTTTTCATTGCGAAGTCGTCGGCTTGTCTTTCAAATCGAGTGAGCGGTCTGCCGCCCTTTTTATCTTCCGCCGCAAGTTCGACAAGTTCAAAATACTCGGTACGGTACAGCGCGTCCAGCGCCTTTTCAAATTTGCCGTCTGCGATAAGGTCGAGCGTTTGGGTTTTTACGGCGCCGCCTTTTAAGTAAAACTTACTCGCCGAATGAGATGTGGCGGAGCGAACTGCCGTAGAAATATTTTTCACGTCTATATCGTAGCGCACCAACACTCGAACCAACTTCGACTTTGCGGTTTTTAATAAAAACTCGTAATATCCGCTCATGAATACGGCGCTCATTTTCGCGCCGCTGATCTCGTTTTCGTCCGAGCGGGCGGCAAGAGCCATATCCATAGTCTTTTTAAGATATTCGGGTATTTCAACTCGCTTTCCGTTTACGTAGTCGATGAGCATATCGACTTTGACCAAGCCTTCGGGAAGATAGACGCCTCTATCCACCGCGACAAACAGGCTTCTTACGGCGCATTCGGCGTTAAAGAAGTCGTTATTCGCCGTGACGAAGGACAAAAACCGATCGCTCGGCGTGTACTCCTTAAAAAAGTCAAGAAGCGTTTGCCACTCGTTGAGTATTAAAGTTTCAAACTCGTTCGGACGGGCAAGCGAAACGCCTTCGCCGCCGAAACCGCACTCGCGAAGTATCTTGAACGCTTCGTCAGCCGACGACGCATCAGCCATTTGGACGAACTTATCGTAGCCGATAAGTCGCTTTTCCATAGACTTGACTATTCCGTTTATAAAAACGACGTCTTTTACCATAATCGACCGATCACTCAAAAAGATGAGCGGACACCTCAAACTCGGTCTGCTCCTTTATTGAGTTACATAAACTTTCAAAAGTAAGGTTTTTGTCAACTTTGCCGTCGGTAAGAATGATCCCGCCGTCAAACTCGCCCGACTTTTCAGCCGTGAGTTGGTGTTTTTTCGCCGTGGGCAAGGATAGTACGGCAGTCTCGTCAAAGGGCGCTGTTTTTGACAAAACGACACGCTCGCCCTTTTTTGCATACTTTGCTAAAAGTGTTTCGACAAAGGACAAATATTTATCCTTATCCATATTTTTGAGCATGGATAAAGCGCCTTCGTAAACGCCGTCGATAAGTCGGCGTTTGGCGGATAAAACCGCCTTTCTTTCCTCGAGCGCGTCCATGGTGGACGAACGGCGAATATACTCCTCCGCCGCCTCGACAGCGCGAGCCTTTTCGCCGTCAATATAGGCTTTTGCGTCCTCGTTCGCTTGTTTTACCGCTTGGTCGTAATAATTTTGAGCGTCCAAAATAATCCGATCGCACTTATTTTGAGCGTCGAGCGCTATTTTTTCGAGCAAGGCGCTCTCGTTGGATTTAACGTTTTCTTCCATTTTTTTAC
>JAFVDA010000074.1 GCA_017478765.1 Clostridia bacterium | reverse complement strand
GAAGGCGAACAGGCTTAATATCTTTTTTGAATTACAAAGATGAATCAATACAAACTGAGATACCAAACGGGCGGCAAGACTCTTGAAATTGCCTTTGACGCCCAAGGAAAATTCGAGTTCGAGCATTTTGCCGTGACGGCGGAAATAGTCGGCGCAAGAAGGACGGTTTCCGTCACCGCAAAAGCCGACGTCACGCTGATAAAATGCACGCAACGCGCGGTCGCTACGGCAAGTTTCAACGACGTTTGCCTTATCAACGGCTACCAAAGTTGGACCAAGACCAAGGAATACTTTTTGTCGGAAGAAGAGCGGGACGTAAAACATTTGCCCAAACCTCTGCTTCGAGCCTACGCTTTCGACAGGTACGGCGACGCCACGTTTTTCGACTACGATAAGAACCTTTTGCACGGCTACGACCTGTTTTATTCCAAGGGAAGTAAGCAAAACTTTTTGTTTAACCTCAACTATAAGACGGCGTATCTCGTGTTTATCGTCGACAAGACGAGCGCGCAGGTCAGCATAAGCAACGAGCTTATGGGTTTGAAACTGTCGGCTGGTCAGTCGGCGGTCGTTTCCGACTTCGTGGCAGTCCCCGATTACAAGGCGGGATTAAAAGCGTTCGACGAGTATTTCCCGAAGAAAAAGCGCGAAAAGATGCTCGGCTATACTTCCTGGTACAACTACTATCAGAACGTCAACGAGCAAATTATTTTGAGCGATCTCAACGCCATTGACGACAGGTTTGACCTATTTCAGATAGACGACGGCTACGAAACCTTTGTCGGCGACTGGATGGACGTCGATAAGGTAAAGTTTCCAAACGGACTTAAAGGCATAGTCGATAAAATACACCAAAGGGGCTTTAAGGCGGGAATATGGCTGGCTCCCTTCGTCGCCGAACAAAAGAGCAAAGTTTTCGCCGAGCACCCCGAATGGTTTTCATTTAACGGCGAGAGCGTAAAGTGCGGTTCCAACTGGAGTGGGTTTTACGCAATAAACCTTAACGTTCCCGAGGCGGTCGAATACGTTCAAAAGTGCCTCGGATACTATATGGATTTAGGGTTCGATTTCTTCAAACTCGACTTCCTGTACGCCGTCAGTTTGCCCGCGTACGACGGACAAACGAGAAGTATGGTAGCGGAAAAGGCGTACGATATGTTGCGCAAAACGCTTAAAGACAAGATTATTCTCGGGTGCGGCGCGACGCTGTTCAACGCGATAAACAAGTTCGATTATATGCGTATCGGTCCCGACGTTTCGCTCATATTCGACGACGTATGGTTTATGCGCTTTATGCATAACGAAAGGATATCCACCAAGGTTACCTTGCAGAACACCGTATACCGCTATATATTTAACGAGAGGTTTTTCGGCAACGATCCCGACGTGTTTTTGCTCCGAGACGACAATATCAAGTTGAGTAAGCAACAAAAAAGGGCTCTCGTGACGTTGAACGCACTATTCGGCAACCTTATGATGACTTCGGACAATATCGCTCGTTACGACGAGCAAAAAAAAGCGGCTTTGAGCGAGGCGCTTGACCTTTATGAAAACGCCGCGGTCACGGGATACGAGCGCGAACACGACCTTATCCGTATCGATTATGAAATTCGCGGAGAGAAAAAACGTATAACTTACAATACCAAGAAAGGAGTTTTATTATGATGGATAAAAGCGCCGTGATCTTCGGCAATCCGATAGATAAAAAGACCTTAAAAAAAGCGGAAAAATCCAAACTCGGATACGTCAAAAAATTCGGGGACGACAGTGGCGCCGATTATAAAATAGGCTTTAAGCCCATCGACACGCTTGACTTTATCGGCGCGAACAATATAGTTTTCGCCGAAAAAAACCAACCCTTTGCCGACAACGCGTTGATAGTAGGCAACATAAGAATGGGGTTCGGGCATTACAGAATATCCATCGCCATGGCTTCGTGCGCAAAGGCGCTCGGCTATACGCCGTACTGGTTGGATCTTGCTTCCTTCGACGCCACAGGCTCCAAGATGATAAGAAAACAAAACGATATGTATTCGCTTGCGTCGAGGATCTCGCAAAAGTCAAAACTGTTCAATAAACTTGTGTGGGAGCCGTTGAATTCCGAAGGATTCAAGCAAATAACCTATAACGCCGTCGACCAAAAGAACAGCGAACTGCTCGTTCCCATATTCAAAAATATCGACAAGAATATTCCGTATATCGCCACGCACGTCTGGCCAAGTCAAGGCGCGGTGCACGCCGGCATGAAGAACGTAGTAAACGCCATTCCCGACAACTGGGCGATGGGGCTTCACCTTTCGGAAGGCGCCGTGCACGCCGTACAAACGCCGTTTGCCTATCTCGGATATAAGACCTTGAACGGCTTTGCCAAACAGCCGCTTAAGGGCATTCCCGCCGATCAGATCAAGCAAGTCGGATGCTTTATCGATCACGAACTGCTTGTCAACTTAGAGCAAGATAACCGTTTGAGAAGACAAAGGGCGGTTGAAGGCAAACCTTTGAGAATACTCATGACGGTAGGCGGAGCGGGCGCGGGATTCGATATGTTCGCGCAAATGGTCAAACACCTTTTGCCTATGGTCAAAGAAAGAAAGGTTTCGCTTTTTATCAACTTCGGCGACCATAAGGACGTTTTCGATAAACTGTTAAAAACCGTGGGCGACGTTCAATGCCTTAAATTCTTCGACGACTATAACGGCTTGAAAGATTATAACGCGAAAATAAGAACGGGCGAGGAGCACCCCATCACCGTCATTTGCAACAAGGATATTTTCGAGGCGGTCTATTCGACCAACCTGCTTATGCCGAACTGTGACCTTCTCGTCACCAAACCGAGCGAACTTGCGTATTATCCCGTTCCCAAACTGTTTATGCGCCATATCGGCGGACACGAGGTCTACGGCGCCATCTACGGGCGCGAAGCGGGCGACGCCACCTGGGAATGCCCCACGGCTAAACTCGCCGACCAAATGCTCGATCGCCTGATCGGCGACAGGGAGATAATAGTTTCCATGTGCGACAGGATAGATCATCTGAAGAAAGCGGGAGTGTATAACGGCGCTTACGAGTGCGTTAAACTCGCCGCAAAAAAGGATAAATAACGTTAAAAACATACGGGCTATGCGATTGACGATCGCGTAGCCCGTAATTTTTTTTTATTAAAGCGCTAAATCGAGCGCCATCATAAGCGCAAACCCTAACATAAAGCCCCAGGTCACGCCCTTGCCGTTTTCGGCGGAAGGAAGCATATCTTCCACGACGACGAATATCATAGTTCCCGCGGCAAACGCCATGACAAACGGAAGGGTGACGGCTATACTCGTGGAAAATATCAACCCGAACGTCGCCGCTATCGGCTCGACTATTCCCGACAGTGTGCCAAGTAAGAACGCCGCCGATTTACTTTTGCCTTTTGCTCGCATCGGTATAGAAACCGCCGCCCCTTCTGGGAAATTCTGTACGGCTATCCCTATCGCGAGGGCGAGCGCGCCGACCATGCTTTCTCCGCCTGCCATCAAGGCGCTTCCGAAGGCAAAGCCCACCGCAAGCCCTTCGGGAATATTGTGTATCGTCATTGCCGTAAACATTCGCTCTGGCTTTATCGAGCGACTTTGCGTTTTTCCGTCTGATGAGCGTTTTTTGAGCATTTTATGCACCAGTTTGTCGGTTACGAAAAAGAACGATCCGCCGAGCAGAAAGCATACGGCGGTCGGCAAAAACTTCCATACGCCGTAGCGCGAGAACCCCTCTATCGACGGCTCGAGAAGGGAAAATATGGAAGCCGAAACCATTATTCCGCCCGCAACGCCCAAAAATCGGCGGCTCTTTTTTTCGGCGTAACCGTCGCCGACGAAAAACACCAGCGCCGCGCCCAGCGCGGTCGCAATGAATACTATCGAAAATCCAAAAATCACGAAGAAGGTATCACTCAAAACATAACCTCCTTTTTTCTTCGTAAAAAGTATGCGGGATAAAAAGCCGAAACGGAGTTTTTTTAAGTTTTATCCGCTGCGCTCGGCTTGTTTTTTATAAGCCCGTCAAGTATTATTATGAAATTTCCGCTCTTTTTGGTTACGGGTTATTCCGAACTCTCGGTCAAACGCGTGCAAGCGCAGGGTATTGACAATCATTCTTTTAGCAGGGTATTGACAATCATTCTTTTATTTGCTAAAATATAAAAAACTAAGAAATTATAGTAGATAGACGGAGAATGGACTATGGGTATATTTGGCTTTTTGAAGCGAACGATATTTACAGGCGGAAAAAGTAGACAACAGATTTCATGGGCGAATAAACTTGCAAAAGCGCGCAAAATGGGAGCGAAAGTAGGCGATGAAACGCGATTTAACTGCGATTTGAGCGCTCTCGGAACGGAACCGTATCTGATAGAAATAGGCAAAAACTGTTTGTTTGCCGGGGGTGTAAGGTTTATCACTCATGACGGCGGAGTGAAAGTGCTAAATAGTCTGGACTATTTCAACGGCAAAAAAATGGATAGAATAGCCACTATAAAAATAGGTAACAATGTCTATGCCGGCTTTGACGCGCTCATCATGCAGGGCGTTACCATCGGAGATAACGTGATTATAGGAGCAAGGGCGGTTGTCACGCACGACGTTCCTTCAAACTCTGTGGTAGCCGATTCCGGCAAAGGTGATAAAGACGCTGGATGAGTACTATCGTTCGGGAGTCGATAAGGGATGGTATTACCCGACAGGCAATCTTTCGGGCGAGGCTAAACGAGCGTTTTTTGAAGATCTTTTTGGCGATAAGTAAAATGACGGACGTAATATTTTAACGGTGGACCCGGCGTCAACGCATTCAAAACGAGAAACGATACGATAAAGTATTGACATAAGTTTAATTAAAGGTTAAAATGTATTTATATGCGGGCGTATACGCTCGCGCGCGTTTTTGTCGGTAAAAACGCGTTTTCGTCGGTTTTATCGAAAACCGATAAAAAGATTATTGCGCGCTTTCGGTGCGATATATGGCGGTTACGGTTTAACGAGTACATATGAAAATAAATTATCAAAATGGCGTTTTGACGTCCAACGACGGTAAAGATAAAAACGCCGAAATAAAAGTTAAAGGCGGAGTTTTTTATTCGATCGCAAAAAGAACTTTCGATATCGTCTCTTCGTTTTTGATGCTCGTGGTGTTTTCGCCGTTGATACTTATACTGCTTCTCGTGAAGTTTTTGGAAGACGGCAAGAACCCCGTATATACTTCCGTTCGAGTAGGGAAAGGCGGAAAACGGTTTAAGTTCCATAAAATACGCTCGATGGTAGTCGGTGCGGAAGATATGAAGGACAAACTTATCGTCCAAGGCAAAAACGAGGCGGACGGGCCCGTTTTCAAGATGAAGGACGATCCGCGCATAACCAAGTTCGGCAGATTTTTGAGAAGATCTTCTTTGGACGAAATTTTGCAGTTATGGGATATACTCATCGGCAACTTGTCGGTCGTAGGACCGAGGAGCCCGCTTCCCGAAGAAGTTAAAAAGTATACGCCTTACGAGATGCACCGTTTGGACGTCAAAGGCGGATTGTTGTGTCTATGGCAAATTCAGCCCAACAGACATTCTATCAAGTTCGACGAATGGGTAAAGTTGGATATAGAATATATCGAGAATAGATCTATTTGGCTGGACTTAAAGATTATTTTTAAGGGCGCCGTAATGGTGATCTTTGATCACAGCGGGGATTGATATGTCAAAAAAAGCGGTAACTTTTGAAAACGCCAAAATATGTATTCCAACGTCTTCCGGCGGTCATCTGACGCATATGCTGAACTTAAAGCCCTTTTGGGAGTCCCATGAGAGATTTTGGGTGACTTTTAACAAGACCGACGCCGTAAGCCGTCTCGAAGGCGAAAAAAAGTATTGGTGCTATTTTCCTACAAACGGGAATTTTTTCAATCTTTTCAGGAATTTTTTTCTCGCTTGGAGGATGCTCAAAAAGGAAAAACCCGATATTATCATTTCGTCGGGCGCGGCGATAGCCATTCCGTTTTTTTGGCTCGGAAAAAGGTTTTTTAACTGCAAATGCATATACGTCGAAGTTTACGACAGGATAGATAAGCCTACGAAGACGGGTAAATTTTGCAAAAAACTTGCCGATAAGTTTTTCGTTCAATGGGAAAGTATGCTTGACGTTTATCCCGGTTCCGAGTATATCGGCGAGATGTTTTAAGGGTGAAATATGATATTCGTAACCGTAGGAACACACGAACAACCTTTTGACAGGCTCGTGTCGGAAATCGACAGACTTAAAGGCGAGAACGCATTCCCGGACGAGGTTATCGTACAGACGGGGTATTGCAAATACCAGCCGAAATTTTGTAAATGCTTTAAGTTTCTTGACGGAGAAACTATGAATTCCTACTGCAAGCAGGCAAGGATAATCATTACGCACGGCGCGCCTTCCAGCATTGACGACGCGCTTAAACTATCTAAAGTACCCGTCGTCGTGCCGAGAAGAAAACGGTTCTTAGAACACGTCAACGATCATCAGTTTGAATTTTGCCACGCCGTAAAGGATAAAAAGAACGAGATAATCGTCGTTGACGACGTTTCGACTCTCGGTTTTATTATCGGAAATTACGATAGTTTGGCAAAGGCATGCAACCCATATACGGGGGCAAGAGTAAAGCAGTTTAACGAAAAACTTATCCAAGCGGTCAAACAACTGTTTTGAAGGAAAAGTAACCGCTCGGTCGTTTTTTGGTTTTTGGAACAAAGTGGAAAAAGAATTAGGCAAAAACTTCAGAGCGGCAACGTTTGCCAAGAGGCAAGGGTTTTCCGTTTTCGTAAAGTATGCGATAGCGTTATATTTGTTCGCTATCTTTTTTTGCTATAGTTCCGGAGATACGATAGTCAGAGTCGCAAGGGTCGTCGTTTTCGGCGTGGGGGCGGCGTACGCGTTTACGAGAATTCTTTTACATAACGTTATACGGGGAGAGAAAGTTAAGTCCAACTATTATTATTTTTGGTGCTTTATAGTCATTCTCTACTTCGCCATGCAAATAACCTGGGGGTACGTGATCGACGCCGAAGCGTCTAAGAGATTTTTACTGTCTACCCTTTATTCGCTTATCGTAAACGTGATAGTGCTTTACTATCTCGTCAACAACCCCGAACAGTTTTTGTTTTTCGTAAAGTTTATCTGTTTCGTGGCTCCTTTATCTCTGCTAAGAGTTTATTTGACCTATGGTTTCGACAGTTTTTTTGAATCACGGCAAGTTGAAGATCTAAACGCCAACGGTTACGCTCTTCGCGCCGTTATCGGTATGTTGTTTTCACTCCACGTTATTTTTACCGACGAGAAATTGAGAACAGCCAAGTTGATCTACTGGGGGCTCGCGCTTGTCAATCTCGTACTTATGGCGCTTGCCGCGTCGAGAAAATCTTACGTTTTGATACTGGTGACGCTCGTAACGTATTTGCTGTTTACCGGTAAAAGTTTTTTGAAAAGCGTAAGAAATCTCTTAATCATTGTCGCTATTCTCGTAGGAGTATATTTTGCTTTGACGAAAATATCGTTTTTGTATGATATTATCGGCTCGAGAATAGAGAGTATGATAATGGGCTTTTTGGGACAAGATACCGATTCAAGTACTTCCACAAGATTAAAGCTTATAGAACGCGGAATAATGTATTTCAAGGAGCACCCCGTTTGGGGATACGGCTTGGACGGGTTCAGAACGCTCGAAAGAGTATCCGCCACCGCGTCGAACACATATTACGCTCATAATAATTTTATCGAAATACTGGTTGCCGGCGGGATAGTCGGGTTTATTGTCTACTATAGCCTGTTTTTCGTAATGCTTTTCGGCGGAATATTCTCGATTGAAAAAAAGGATAAGACGTTATCGTTTTTCTTTGGGTTGTTTTTGGCGCTTTTGATTTCCGAATACGGAATGGTCACGTACTACGAACCGCAAATTCAATTCGTATACACGCTTTGCTTTTTCGTTTTGCGATTAAAAAACCGAAAAAATAAGCGTTCTTTAATTTTCGGCGGTGGCGGAATATGAAGAACGTTCTGATTGTTATAACCGTACCCTTTTCGGTAAACGGGATAGTCGTTGCAACGCGAGAACTTATCGAAAATCTTGATCAAGATAAATTCAAAATCTTCGTCGTTCGCGTCGGCGGCGACGATAAAAAGGTCGAGCAAAGTTTTACGTCCTTGGGCGCTAAGATAATATATCTTCCGATGCGAAATACCAACCCGATTAAATACTATCGCGAGCTGAAAAGGGTGATACGCGAGTATAATATAGACGTCGTTCACGCCATGGGAAACAGCGCCACGCTCGCCGTAGAGATGGCGGCGGCTAAAGCGGAAAAGGTTTCATTGAGGATAGCCCATTCGAGAAATACGTCCTGCAATCATAAAGTGATCGACAGACTGTTAAGACCGTCGCTGTATAAAAACTGTAACTGTCGCTTATCTTGCGGAACGGACGCAGGAATTTGGCTGTTCGGCAAAAGACCGTTTATCGTTTTCAAAAACGGCAAGACTTTTGAAAAGTACGCTTTCTCCGCCCATCATCGTATAAGATACCGCAAGCATTTGGGCTGTGAAGATAAAACCTTTCTGATAGGTCATTCAGGGGTTTTCAACGAGCAAAAAAACCATTCGTTCATAGTCGATATAGCAAAAATACTTGCCGATAGGGGTTTTGACTTTAAGATGATATTTTTGGGCGACGGCAAAACGAGACGGGCAGTCGAGGACAAGATAAACGCTTTGGGGTTAAGCGATAAATTCGTTTTTTGTGGCAATGTCGATAACTCTAACGAGATAAATTCGGCGTTCGATTTAGCCATTCTTCCTTCTAAATTCGAGGGCTTGCCCAACGTGGCGACGGAGTGGCAGATAAACGGCTTGCCGTGCCTTATCTCCGATAAAGTTACGCCCGAATGCAGAATAAACCCGAACATCGAGTTTTTGCCAGTTGACGACGCCGCGCGTTGGGCGAACGAGATAGAATTTTTGAAGTTGACGCGCTTGACGGACGAAAATGCGATAAGAAAAAACCTTGTTGAAAGCGGATTCGATATCATCGAGAACGCCGAGAGGTTGAGCAAAATTTATATGGGCGGCGTTTTCGACCAAAGCGGGGAAGTAAAATGAGTTATAATTTTATTTTCTTTTGTCAGTCGCTCGCTAAAGGCGGCGCCGAAAGGGTAATTATATCCCTTGCGGAGCGTTTGAAACGAGACGGCTACGGTGTAAAGATAGTTACCAGAAAAAAAGTGGACGAAGAATATTTGTTGCCCGACGGCATAGACAGGGTAACGCTTGACGAAAATGGCGTTCTTGCCGAAGTCAAGGCGTTGAGGCGCGAGTGCAAAAACTTCGATTGCGACGTTCTCGTTTCCTTTTTGAACCTTTTTCACGGTTTGTTCGCCACTTTTGGCTTAAAGACCAAAAACGTCGTTTCCGTCAGGAACGATCCGAAAAAAACCTATTCCGGGCTAAAACGTCTGATAGCAAAGGCTATGCTGCCTTCCGCCGACGGCTGCGTGTTCCAAACTACGGAACAAGCCGAGTTTTTCCCTAAAAAATTACGCAAAAAATCGGTGGTCATCGCCAACCCCGTAGGCGACGAATACTTTTTTGTCGAACGTGCGCCCGAGCCCGATACCGTCGTGTCGATAGGCAGGCTTACCGATCAAAAAAATCACGCGCTGACCGTGCGGGCGTTTTCCAAGGTGGTAAAAAATCGTCCCGCCGCCAAACTGTATATTTACGGCGAAGGCGAGAAGCGGCGGGAACTGGTCGACCTTATCAAGGAAGAAGGCTTGCAAGATAACGTCTTTTTAATGGGACTGACGAGCGACGTCACGGGCGTTTTGGCAAAAGCCGAGGTTTTCGTTATGGCGTCGGAATTTGAAGGTATCCCCAACGCCATGCTCGAAGCCATGGCGGCGGGAGTGCCGATAGTTTCG
This sequence comes from Clostridia bacterium, assembly GCA_017478765.1. Classification (GTDB taxonomy): domain Bacteria; phylum Bacillota; class Clostridia; order Christensenellales; family Borkfalkiaceae; genus UBA4636. Next base: position 7,220 of record JAFVDA010000074.1, on the reverse strand, counting down.
ATAGACTTCGAGGGCGGCGGACTGCCGCTTTTATCCGAAGGCGGAAAAAACTGCGTTGTAGTTCCCCGCGGGGACGTCGACGATATGGCGAACGCCGTGATAAGACTTTTAAGCGACAAAAAAGAACGTGAAAAATATTCGCAAAGCGCAAAATCAAGAGCGCGCTCATTCGGGAGTGACGTTGTATTCGGCCGTTGGCTCGAATACTTAGAGGTTATAAAAAAATGACGGTTAAAAGGCTTTTCAGGCTGTTTAAGAACGGAATTAAGTATATTTTCAATCGGAAATACAGGTTTACCGTGGACACCTATCGCGGAAAATACGTAAAATTAAGCGATGAAGATTACGTTAAACTTGCTACTAAAGTATATTTCGAAAAGGAGATAGATTTAGATAATCCCGTTACCTTTAACGAAAAACTTCAATGGCTGAAACTGTACGACCGAAAGCCGCAGTATACGACCATGGTGGACAAGTACTTGGCTAAAAAGTACGTTGCCGATATCATAGGCGAGCGATATATCATCCCCACGCTCGGCGTATGGGATTCGCCTGACGAGATAAATTTTGACATATTGCCAAACGAATTCGTTCTGAAATGCAATCACGATTCCGGCGGATTATATATTTGCAAAGACAAACAAGGTTTATCGACCGACGATATATGTAGAGTGAAGCAAACGTTAAAAAAGTTTTTTGAAACCGATTATTATCGGTATAGGCGTGAGTGGCCGTATAAGGATATTAAAAGGAAAATAATCGCCGAACAATATATGGTCGACGAATCGGGATATGAGTTGAAGGATTATAAAATATACTGTTTTAACGGTGAGCCGAGAATGATACTTGTCTGTAAAAACAGATTTGGGCAAGGCGGACACACGGAAGATTATTATGATTTACAATGGAACCATCTTCCCATCAGACAGGCAGACCACATGAATTCTACCTGCGATATTCCCGTCCCCGAATGTCTTTCCGAAATGATAGTTCTTGCAAAAAAATTATCCATAGATACCAAGTTTGTCAGAGTTGATTTTTACGTGGTGCAAGGAAAGATATATTTTGGTGAACTAACTTTTTTCCCGGCAAGCGGTTTTTTGAAGTTTATTCCGAAAACGTGGGATGAAAAATTAGGGCGATTGATAGTTTTGCCCGAGAAAACGGTCGAAGATTGATTTTTTCTCTTCCTATTATCATAGGAATAATACGAAGAGAAAATAAATGTGAACGTTCTATCTCAAATACATGTCGACTTAAACGCCGTAAAGCGCAATTATCTGACGATAAAAAGCCGTTTGCCTTACGAAGTTAAAATTATGGCGGTAGTCAAAAACGACGCATACGGGCATGGATTGACGGAAGTATCAAAAGCGCTTTTTAGTTCAGGGTGCCGCGCTTTCGTCGTCGCCAACGTCGACGAAGGTTTGGCGCTTAAGTCTTGCGGAATAAACGCCGACGTACTTGTTCTCGGCTATACGCCCGCCGACAGGCTTTTCGACGTGTATTCAAACGGGCTTACGCAGTCGGTGATGAGCCAAGAATACGCCCGAATTTTGACAGACAGCGGTCTGAAAATAAAGGTTCACGTTGCCATCGATACCGGCATGAACAGAGTGGGCTTGGACGCCGATAATACCTTAAAGTGCATAAACGATATTAAAGACTTTGCAAAGTATCTTGAAGTCGAAGGGGTATTTACCCACCTTTGCGCAGCGGACGATCCTATGCAAAAATCGTTTACGGTCGGACAAATAGATAGGTTTAGGCGCGTCGTCGAAGGACTTGGCGACCTGAACTTAAAATATATACATTGTATGAACTCAGCGGGCGCGCTTACGTTGCCGCCGTTCGGCAACGCCGTCAGGCTCGGTATCGTTTTATACGGTCTGAAGCCGAGCGCGAATATTGTTTTGCCGCAAAATATACTGCCCGCAATGACCTGGAAAACTTCCGTTTGTATGGTCAAAACGGTCAAAAAGGGCGAATCCGTCGGTTACGGGCGGACGTTTATTGCAGAAAAAGATACGAAGATCGCCACCGTTTGCGTAGGATACGGCGACGGGTACCCCAGGGCGCTCTCTTCCGTCGGTCAAGCCGTCGTAAACGGAAAAAGGGCGAAAATAGTCGGGCGGGTCTGTATGAATCATTTTATGCTCGACGTTACGGATATCCCTTTTGTCACGCAAGGGGACGCCGTCACTTTGATAGGCGACGGCTTGACCGCGGACGAATTGGCGGATAAAACGGGTTCCATCGGGTACGAGATGGTTTGCAACGCGAAAGGCGTTGTGAAAGTTGAAAGTTGAAAGTGGAGAGTGGAGTTGCGGTCGGGCAAATTATATAATGCTGACGCAAGAATAAACTTTTCTATAAAATTCAAGCCGAGAAGCGTAGGCGGAATTCATTTTCGCCGTAAACGCTTCCGACCATAAGTCTCACGGAAAAATGTTTGGAAAACATTTTTCGTGAATAAATTTATATAATTAAGCCGAAAAACGCAAGGCGGGATTTACTCTCGCCGTTAAGCGTTTTACGACCTACAGTCCTCACGGAAAAATCTTCGTTAGAAGATTTTTTGTGAATAAATTTATATAATTAAGCCGAGAAGCGTAGGCGGAATTTATTTTCGCCGTAAACGCTTCCGACCACAAGCCCTCACGGAAAAATCTTCGTCAGAAGATTTTTCGTGAATATATTTATATAATTAAGCCGAGAGCGATAGCGCGGATTGATTTCGCGCGTAAAGTCGCTCCGACAACAAGTCCTCACGGAAAAATCTTCGCTAAGAAGATTTTTCGTGAATAAATTTATATAATTAAGCCGAAAAGTGCAAGGCGGAGATTTATTCTTCGCGTTAAGCACTTTACGACCTACAGTTCTCACGGCTTTTTCTTTGTCAAAAGAAAAAGCGTGAATAGTTTTTTTTATGAATTCCGGTAAAAAATTAACTCTCAATACGATATCGTCGCTCGTGTACGAAGTGTCCGCAATAATTTGCGGATTTATTTTGCCGCGCCTGATCCTTCAGGCGTTCGGCTCTTCGGTAAACGGCTTGGTCAACTCCGTGTCGCAGTTTCTGGGAGTTATAAACTTTCTCGAGATGGGCGTGGGGGCGGTGATAAAGTCGTCGCTATATAAGCCGCTCTACGACGGCGACAACAGACAAATAAGCCGAATAGTTGCTTCGGGACAGAAGTTTTTCAGAAGGATCGCTCTTATTTTGGCGGTTTACGTCGTAGTTCTTGCGGTCGTGTTGCCGATAATAAAGACCGACTTCGACTTTTTGTTTACGGCGCTTTTAGTTCTTGCCATGAGCGTCAGCACCTTCGCGCAGTATTACTTCGGCATTATCGACGGGCTTTTGCTCGGCGCCGATCAAAGGGGCTACGTACAGTATTTTATCCAGACGCTGACAATACTTATCAACACGTTGGCGTGCGCGATAATAATCAATTGGGGCGCGTCCATCCAGACGGTAAAACTTGTGACTTCGCTCATATTCCTGTTGCGGCCGCTCGTTTTAAGGCTGTACGTCAAAAAGCATTACGATATCGACAGAAAGATAAAGTATCAAGGCGAGCCTATATCGCAAAAGTGGGACGGTTTTGCCCAACACCTTTCGGCGGTGATTTTAGAAGGGACGGACGTAATAGTTCTGACTCTGTTTGCCACCCTTCCGGACGTATCCGTCTATAGCGTTTACTACTTGGTCGTAAAGGGTGTAAAGACGGTCATACTATCATTTACGAGCGGTATTCAACCTCTTCTCGGAAGAATTTGGGCTAAAGGCGATAAAAAGCAACTTAAAGACGCTTTTACCTTGACCGAATGGGCTATGCACGCGGTGACTGCGTTTGCATTTTCCTGTACGGCGTTTTTGATAATACCGTTCGTCGAAGTATACACGAGCGGGATAACCGACGCAAATTACGTTCAGCCGTTGTTCGGATATCTGATAGTTTTTGCAAATGCTTTTCACCGTCTAAGCCTTCCGTATCAAGTAATGATACAGGCGGCGGGCGAGTATAAAAACACCAAAACGATTTTTTACGTTACCGCCGTAATGAATATTGTTATTTCCGTCGCTACCGTGTTTTTCTTTGGGCTCGTGGGCGTGGCGATAGGAACGCTCGTTTCCATGGCGACTCAAACCGTATGGCTTGCCGTATTTAACCATAAAAAACTGGTCAAAGGCGCAATTTGGTCGTTTATTCGCAATACGTTAGCCGACGTCGTAACCATCGTAGCGACCTATTTTGCCACGAGTTGGCTTGCTATGTCTTCGGTAGATTACGCGGGCTGGATAACTCTCGCGCTTCCGACCGCAGGGATAGCGCTTGCGGTAACCGTAGTAGTCAATTTGATTTTCAATTACAGATACGTTGCGGCGGCTGTTTCCGCGCTCAAAGCAAAAAAAGCCGAAAAAGCCCAACGTAACGCCGAAGAATAAAATTTTTTATAAATATTTTTTTATTTTTATTTGACAAATTTTACGATGAAGTATATATTTTATTAGGGCAAAGATGATTTGCCCTTTATTTTTTACACACGTTTTGCGCTGCGTAAAGCATTTTGCGCGCGAAAATACGGGGACGGCGTTTTATGACTAACAAAAAAACAATGAAGATCGTTATCGATTGTATCATTTTGATAGGACTCGGGATAATCGACTCTTTTAACTTCAAGTTGCTCATCGTCGGCAACTTCGTTCCCATGGGCATAAACGGTATAGCCGTTATGATCGAGCACGTTACCGGCTCTACGAGCGGCTGGTTCTCCTGGTTTTCGCTCATCGCAAACTTTCCGTTGTGTCTTATAACGTTTATTTTCGTCGATAAAGAATTTGCGTTAAAAACCTATCTTTACGTTGCTACGCTTTCAATATCTTACCTGTTCGTCAACAAAATCGATATTCCCATCGAAGTCACCTACGAAACTACGCTCATACCCCTTTTGATGTCCAGCGTTTTGAGCGGATTTATATACGGCGCGGTCTTTAAGCGTAACGCCTGCACGGGCGGCATGGACGTTTTGGGAAAGATCGTATCATTCTTTAAGCCGCAATGGAACTTCATTTGGGTGTCGTTTGTATTCAGCGCGATAGTCGCCGTGTCCAGTTACTTCGTAATGGGCAACGACGTGCAACAGGTATTCTTCTGCATAATCTTTACTTACGTCGCCGCATTCATCGGCAACATGATGTTAAAAGGCACGCGAAGCGCCATCAAAGTGGAGGTCGTCACCGAAAACGCAAGGGAGATAGGCGAGCGCATAATCGAAGAACTTCACCACACCGCCACCGTTTTGCAGGCGGAAGGTATGTACAAGCGCACCAAGTACGAACTTTTGATATGCATAATCAATAAAGACCAACTTATCGACCTTGAAAGAATTTTGAAACAATACCCCGATACCTTCGCGTATATCTCTCAGGTCAACTCGACCATCGGCTTATTTAACCGCGGCAAACACTGAAATTAAAAACGAAAGTATATAAAGGATCCGATCTCTTACCGATCGGGTTCTTTTTTTTGAAAACGGGTATTGACTTTTGCCGTTTGGTTTGTTATAATACTCATGTATAACTATTATTATTCCGCGTGACCATATTTTTAGCGCGGAAATCCGATACGACCGAATAATACTTCGGAAGTATAAAAGGAGCGATTTTTATGTTTGTTGAAAAATTAAAAAAACGCTATCTGCTCGTCGCGCTTATCGCCGCGTTTACGCTGTCGCTTGCGGCTGCGTTTATCGTGAGCAATTCCCGCCCGCAACAAACGGTTTATGCGGAAGCGACCGGCGTCAAAGGCGTGAATCTTACCCTCAGCGACGACCTTATCGTCAAAATACACACCGACGTACCCTCCGACGACGGCGGAATGTTGATAGTGGATTTTTGCGGCAACATTACAAAGCTCACGGATAACTATAACGGCACGTTTTGCTACGTCGGAGTCGCGCCCAAGAATTTTGCCGACCAAATGACGGTAAAACTCCTATCCGCCGACGGCAAGACGCAAATAGGCGAGGAGAAGACCTTTTCGGTAAGATCCTACCTTGAATCTTTGCTGCAAATGGATTATTCTGTAAGCGGCAGTCAAACGCAACTGAAGTTTTCGGCAATGCAAGAACTTGCCGTCGATCTTCTAAACTACGGCGCCGCCGCGCAAATTTATTCGGACTATAAAACCGACGACCTTGCCGATAAAAACTTAACCGCAGAGCAAAAGGCTTTGGCAAGCGCGCCCAAGGCTACGGAAAGCCCTTTAACGCTCGTCAACGGCAACGACTGGGTAGGCGCGGGAGTCAGGTTCGATACTAAACTCGGGCTTTACTTCGTCTTTGCCGCCGAAAGCGTGGACGGCATCATCGCCACCGTTAACGACCAACAAGTCGAGATAGAGAATTATCCGCTTGACGGAGTTGAAGGCGGCAGGATCATAAGATACAACGGGTTTAACGCTATCAATATGAACCAACCCGTGACCGCTCGCTTGTTCGGACTAGGAGATGGCGAACAAAGCCTTACGTACAGCGTTGCAAGTTACGTCATGGCAAAGAGCGATATGTCGGAAAACGCTACCGAAGAACAAAAAAATCTTGCCAAACTCGTAAACGCCACCTACGCTTACGGCTATTCGGCTGTGGCGTACGCCGCGGAATACGTGGAAACGGCTCCGACTTTTGAGGCGGAGGGCGGTATTCAAATGAATACCCGCGGTTACGATTATTCGGATACGCCTTACGCTCCCATAGTGCTTCCCAAACTCTCTCTCGAAGATTACGACACGATAACCATCGGCTCTACGGACCAATCGGGCAGGGCGACGACCACCTTCTATCTTAAAAACGATTTTATCGACTACTCGCTCGACGTGCCTTCGGAAGGCTATATATTCGTTGCCGACAGGAATTATTCGAGATACGAAACGGAACTTATAAGCGGTGAGGCGCAAGTCGAATTCGACGAACAAAAGGGCTTTACTTACAGGGCTTTTACTCCGCAAACGTTTAACGGATTGCTTTATTCCCGCGGGAAACCGCTTACTCTGATAGGCGATATAACGCTCAACAAGGGTAACGTCGATCTTAAAGTTTACGACGAGGTAAACGTCGGAACGGACGAAGAAACGGCTTCCGTCACGGTGGACGGCTCGACCGCAAACGTTATTTCCATGTACGCGGGCGCCGGGCTCAACGTCGCCGAAAACAGT
>JAFVDA010000073.1 GCA_017478765.1 Clostridia bacterium | reverse complement strand
GCGTTAAAGCAACTCATAGTTCTTGAGATAGGGCTTATCGCATTTATCGTAACCGCTAATATCGACTATCTGAAATTAAGAAATATAGCCGTTTATCTACTTATAGCGGGGCTTATTCTTCTCGCGCTCGTGTTTTTTCCGCCCGTTTCGGTGGAAGTTTACGGCGCCAAGCGTTGGATAAATTTAGGCTTTTTTACCCTTCAGCCGTCCGAGATAGCCAAGTTTTGTCTCGTCCTGTTTATTTCGGCGTATTTTTCGGCAAAACCCGAGCGGGCAAATAAGTTTACGGGCGTATTGATACCGCTTTTATCCGGCGGGGCGACGTGTCTACTCATAATAATAGAACCGAATATGTCGGTAACCGTCTGCGTCGGCGCGGTAACTTTATTCATGCTGTTTATCGCGGGAGTTAAAAAACGCTACCTTTTAACCATACTCATTCCGGTGATACTCGCGATACCGCTTCTTATAGTCATCGAGCCGTACAGGCTTAAACGTCTGTCGGCTTTCCTTAATCCGTGGGAAAGCCCCAAGGGCGAAGGGTATCAACTTTTGCAGTCGCTCTACGGCTTAGGTTCGGGCGGCTTATTCGGCGTAGGACTATTCAATTCGCGGCAAAAATTCAGGTTTTTACCGTTTTCGGAAAGCGATTTTATCCTATCGGTCGTCGGCGAAGAGTTGGGTTTTATCGGCACGACTCTTGCCTTTTTGCTTATGCTGACGGTAATAATAAGGGGAATTAAAATCGCGAGCGCCGCAAAAGATTACTTCGGGTATCTTTTGTCTATGGGTATAACCGCCGTCTACGCCGTGCAAGTGGCGGTAAACGCTTTGGTGGTTACGGGCAGCATACCGCCGACAGGGCTTCCGCTTCCGCTCGTTTCGGCGGGAAACACGTCTATAATAGCTTTTTTGGCGGCATTCGGAATACTGTACAACGTGTCGAAAACTCAAACGGGCTTTTTGACGGCGAAAAAATCAAACGCTTGAATTGTCAAAAGGTCGGGCTCTTTCATAAACTGTTTACGTATCGTTTTTGTTTGGGAGAGTCAGATGTCGAAATACGAAATTACGGGCGGAAACGCGCTTTACGGAGAATACGCCGTCCAGCGAGCTAAAAATTCGGCTCTCACTATTATGAGCGCGAGCATACTGACTCGCGGTGAAGTGACGATAAAAAACTGCCCGAAGATAGCGGACGTTATAACGCTATCCAAAATAATGAGAAAACTCGGCGCCATCGTCGAATGGGACGGCGACGACCTTAACCTTGACGTTAAGAACATATATACCACTCGTGTGAATGAAAAGTTATCCGAGCAACTAAGAGCCTCGCTGTTTTTGGTAGGACCGTTACTCGCAAGGTTTAAGACCGTTTCTTTCGCCAGACCCGGCGGCTGCGCTATCGGCTCGCGCCCCATCGATATACACATAGACGGCTTTAAGCGTTTGGGCGCCGTCATGGGCGGCGACGACGAAAGAATAAACTTCTTCGCAACGAGACTTACTGGCGCGAGAATAAGACTGAAATACCCGAGCGTCGGCGCGACCGAAAACATTATGTCCTGCGCGGCGCTTGCCGACGGCGAAACGGTCATAGAAAACTGCGCGAGAGAGCCGGAAGTGGTCGATCTGCAAAACTTTTTGAACGCTTGCGGCGCAAGAATAGTCGGAGCGGGTAGTGGCGTTATACGCGTTTACGGAGTGGAAAAACTGGTCGGCGGCGTAACGTACGAACCCATTTTCGATCGGATAGAATGCGGTTCGCTCCTTTTGACCGTTCTCTCGACCGGCGGAAAAGTTACGTTAAAGGGCGTAAACGCGCAAATAATTTGCAATTTGTTAGAGAAAATTTCAAATAATACTTGCAAAGTAACGGTATATAATGATAGAATATATATAAATTCAAGTAGTAGACCTTGTGGCTTTGGAAATGTCGTCACGGCGCCCTATCCGCTGTTTCCCACCGATCTTCACCCGCAACTTATCGCGTGCGCGTGTTCGGGCGAAGGAAAGACCGTATTAACGGAAACGGTTTTCGACAGGCGTTTTGCTTACGTTGACCAACTCAAAAAATTCGGAGCGAACGTACGGGTCGACGGAAGCGACGTAAGCGTCGAAGGCGGCAGGCTTTTCGGAGCGGAAGTATTCGCCACCGATCTTCGCGGCGGTATGGCTCTCGTTATCGGGGCGCTGTCGGCAAACGGCAGATCGGTCGTGCACGGCGTGGAACATATCGAAAGGGGATACTCGAATTTACATAAAAAACTCGGCGCTTTAGGTGCGCAAATAAAACTTATCCATTAGGTCAATTTGAACTTTATTTCGGTCAACGTATGAGATACAAAAGATTGCTACTGATTTTATCGATAGTCGTACTTTTCGCCTTTTCGGCGCTCGTTTTCGTTGCCGTTTTTTCGGTAAAGGATATTGACGTTACCTATTCGGTCTACGGTGAAACGGGGGATATTGCCGAAGAGGTTTT
>JAFVDA010000072.1 GCA_017478765.1 Clostridia bacterium | reverse complement strand
TACCACAAAAAGGGCGTTTTGTCAACAAAGAACGGACAAAAACCATATCTCAAAAACACGTTTTTTCTTAAAATTCGGCAATTTATCAAAAAATTTCAAAATTAGACAAACTTTTTTTGAAAAAGGTATTGAAAAAATTTTTTTATTTGATATAATTGAGTTAAGATTTTACCAAATCGGAGGAAAAAATGAATAAAAACGAATTTATAAGAAAGTATGCCGACAAACTCGGCGTCACCATTAAGGAAGCGGAAAACTGCTTTACCGCTTTCGTCGAAAGCCTTACCGACTGTTTGAAAGGCGGAGACTACGTTCACATTTCCGGCTTTGCGACTTTCGAGATCAACGAGAAGAAGGAAAGAGAAGGCGTCAATCCTAAGACCAAGGAAAAGATCGTTATCGCTTCCTGCAAGTCCCCCAACGTAAAATTCAGCAAGGCTTATAAAGAACTTTTTAACTAAGAAGATTTTTCATTTATCTATACCTCTTTCAATAAAAACACCCCGCCAAAACAAAAGGCGGGGTGTTTTTTGTAGCCAAAAAACTCTTATGTTTTGAGAGTGTAGAGCAGGTTTTTTAATTCAATTTTGCTTTCAAATAGCCCTTGCGCTTTGCAAGGGCTTAAAAACTATTATTTTCTGTTTATTTCGTAGCGTTTCAAAAGTTTTTTGTCCGCCGCAAGCACTCCGCCGCCCAAAGCCGCGGCAACCTCGGCGTTTTCAAAAACGTTGGCGCGCATCTGAGTTTTCTTTCTGAAGTAATCTTCAAAACCGATCATCTTTGAGCCGCCGCCCGAAAAGTATATGCCGGCTCTTCTTATGTCGGCGCACACTTCCGCCGACAGTTTTGCCAAAACCATGTGCATTATCTCGAATATCTTATCGTAATACACCCTGACGGGGAGCGCGATATCGCCCGAAGTTACCGATTCCGAGCGGGGGCGTCCGCTTTTTACGTCGCTTCCGCTAACTACCATAGTCACGTTATCGTACTCTAAAAGGCTACCTACGGTCAGTTTGATCTTTTCGGCGGTAAGCCTTCCGACGTTTAACGAAAACTTTTCGCTTATAAACTGCTGAATCATAGAATCGAGCGTCAATCCGCCCATATTGACCGATATTCCGCACAATACGCCGTCGCTTGAAACGGCGCCTATCTCGGTTATACCGCCGCCTATATCGACGATAAAGTTAGGCGTAGTGCTCATATTGAGTCCCAGTCCGTAAGCGGTAAGAACGAGCGATTCCACGAACGAATATTCGGCTACGTCGCAATCGGTCAAAGCCTTCTCGAACTTTCTTAAAGTAGTCGCGTCGGCGCCGCAGGGAACGTTCAAAATAACCTTCGGGCGCGCCGAAAGTTTTCTTAAAGTTATCTTATTGAGATATCTTTCGAGCATGCAGGCAAGCGCCTTGCCGTCTCCGACCTCCCCTTCGAATACGGGGGTTATGACTTCGGTATTGTCCGAAGCGCGACCGATAAGCCTTTTAGCATCGGCGCCCGTTTCCTTGACGGAATTACGCTCGCTGTCGAGCGCGACGACCGTAGGCTCGTATAAAACGATGCCCGTGCCCAACTGATATATCGCGGTGTTTGCCGAACCTAAATCAACGGCTACGACGTTTCTCATCTTTTACCTCGTTCGTTTATTTACTAATACTTCGTTAATAAGCGCGCCGACGACTTCCATCGGAAGCCCGACTACGCAAGTATAACTTCCGTCGATACTATCTACCAGCCCTTCGCCGTCCTGAATACCGTATCCGCCCGCTTTATCCAAGCCCTTTCCGCTTTTGACGTAAGCGGCGATCTCATCGTCCGACAGAGAACGAAACCTGACGTTACTGACGTCGTACCCCGAATAGGTTTTATCTTCGGTTATAAGGCAAAACCCTGTATAGACCTGATGGGTTTTACCCGATAGTTTTCTTAAAAAACTCTCGTTTTCCGACCTATCGGCGGGCTTTCCTAAAATTTTACCGTCAAAAACGACTATGGTATCGGCGCCGAGCGTGGGCATTTTTTCGATTTTATAAACGTCATTTGCCTTGGCTCTTGCCAGCCGAACGACCAAATCCTGCGGCGGCAATGAAAAATCGTTTTTCTCTTCCGCCAAGCTCGGACGAACGGTAAACTTAAATCCGTATTCTTCCAAAAGGCGCTTTCTTCTCGGAGAAGCGCTCGCAAGTACAAACATATCAGTCCCTTAATGGTTTATTTAGTTCAGGATAGCGGCGTTATTTTACGCCCTACGTCGGCTTAGAGGGAACGCTAGAGCGTTTGCCCCCCCGAACACCGAAGGTTTTCCCGAACGATCAACCGATAAATTCTTCAATGGACGCTTTATCTCTGTATCCGACGAATTTGTTTATCAACTCGCCGTTTTCAAACAAAAGCACGGTGGGAATAGCCGAAACGTTATACTTCATCGCAAGAGCGACCTGTTCGTCAACGTTTACTTTAGCGACCTTGACGTCCGAACGCTCGTCCGCTATCTCATCGATGAGCGGAGAAAGCATTTTGCACGGTCCGCACCAACTCGCCCAAAAATCGACGAGAACTTTACCCTTTTCGTTCAAAACTTCCTGTTCAAAGTTTTGTTCAGTTAAAACTGTTACCATATTATCCTCCGAATTATTTACAAAATATTCTTTCATTATAACTTGCGGTCGCAAGCGACCTAACTTAAAGTGGAGAGTGGAGAGTGGCATTTTTGAGAGTGGAGTGTGGAAAGTGGAGAGTGGAAATGCGGATAAGAAAATTATATGATAATTCGTTTATTCCATATCCGACTTTTCAACTAACCACTATACTTACTCAAACATAGACAAAGTCAGTAAATTATCAAAGTTGATGTTTTTTAGAAAAATCTATCTTTGCAACAGCATATATAATATGCAAATCATCCATTCCACTTTCAACTCTCAACTTTCCACTTTTTATTTCAGCGGAACGCTCGCCTTGGCGTTGAGCGTAAGAGTGGAAAAATTGCCTTTTTGATACTGAATATACCCTTCCGCGGCTATCATCGCGGCGTTATCCGTGCAGTAAGTTTTTTCGGGTAAAACGAGTTTTATCGACCTATCGAGGCACTTTTTTGTCAAGTAGTCGCGTAAATATCCGTTCGCGCCGACTCCGCCGCCCACCGTCAAAGTGGAAACGGAAAACTGCTCGCACGCTTCGAC
>JAFVDA010000071.1 GCA_017478765.1 Clostridia bacterium | reverse complement strand
GATAAGACAGACGGCTGCACGGGTCAGGGCACCAGTGTACTGAACTATGTCCTGTCCGATTATGACAACAGCGGAATTATCTGTGACGAAGCAGAAGGAATGCGCACCAACGGCTTTATCCGCTGCAAGGTGACGGACGGTGTCGGAAATGTTGCCTATGTCGAATACGAAAACAAATGGAACTTCGACTATAACCAATGGACAGCAATGACCGGTAAATACGGCAGATACAGTGAATACGAATTTTATCTTGACGGCGCGCGCGGTCTGGAGCTCTGCGGCATCTGGGATCATGGATATGAGCTGCCGACACCGGACGACCTGACAAACCCGGTATGGGAAATGCTTTTTGACTATATAGACAATTTAACGTCCGACCTTATTTTAAGGTGGCGTGATAACGTCCGCGGTGGGCTTCCTACCGCGGTTTTCGGCGTTACGGAGAGCGCAAGATATTACCTTCCGTTTTTGACGGGCGAGAGTTTTTTGTATATCGCAAAGGACGCTTTATCGGCAAAAAAGACGCGTGACGAAATGTCGGCTTTGACCGGAAAGGATATAGTTTATCTTCCCGCCAAGGACGACGTTTTGCTGTACAAAAAATTCCTGAATAAGGATAATCTTTTCGATAGAATAACGGCGTTATACGCCATCGAAAACGGCGCGGAATACGTCGTGACGACAATGGAAGCCCTGATGCAACCCTTCCCGCGGCATCTGCCGAGCGCAAAATACTTCGTCGCTCGGGAATACCCTTTGGACGGCGTTGTGAAAACTTTGGTCGATTTAGGGTATAAACGCAAGGAGTTTGCCGACGAGAAGGGTGATTTTGCTCTTCGCGGCGACATTCTGGAAGTGTTCCCCATAAACGAAGAAAGAGCCGTCAGGTGCGAATTTTTCGGCGACGAGATAGAGAGAATGCGCTTTATCGACGAGAACCGCCAGAGCGGAGAGGAAGTCCGTTCGTTTTTCTGTCTTCCTACGGTGGATTTTTTTATCGACCGAGCCGAGATAGAGAATTTAAGGTCAACGCTCGATCGAAGCCGTAAAAAATTCAAAACGCTTTTGCCAAGAGGCAGAGCCGACGCCGTATTTAACGAGATAACGGACACGCTCGAGTGCGGCGCTTTGACCGACGTAAATTTGTCCTTTTTGTATCCGCTGCTTGGCGGAGTTACCAACGATATATCCGAAATCTTTCCCAAGTGCAAAGCGATAATCTTCGACGAACCCAAGTTGGTTGCCGACGGCGCCGAAAGGGTTTTTGCCGAGCATACGTCGAGATACGAAAGTTTACTCGCCGGCGGAGAGGTGTTCGACTTTTCTTTTGACAATCTTAAAACGCCGAGTTTTGTCGCGGGCAAATTCAAGGTTGCCTGCCACTCGATACAAAATATCAACTCGGTCAATAAACTTGTAAATCCGCTCGACACGATAAGGCTGCGCGTTTCGCCCGTTTCCAAGTACCAACGCGATTTGGAGCAACTCCCCGTGGACGTCAAAAACTGGAAGGCGGCGGGGTATAGCGTGATAATCGCGTGCGGCAACGAAAAGCGTAGGGACGATATCGCCGCGTTCTTAGATAAATGGGGCGTTGAAGCGCTCGGCGTAACCTCAAACGGGATAACAAAGGGCAAATGTTACGTCGTTTCCGACTACTACTCCGATGGTTTTATTTTGCACGACGACAAGTCGGTAGTCGTCGGTTCGCTCGATCTGTACGTTTCCGGCATAAAGGAAAAACGCATCAAAAAGCGCCGAAACGATAACTTTTCCGCTCCCGAAGTGGGCGATTTTGCCGTACACGAAACCTACGGCATAGGGTTGGTGCGCGGCGTGGAAAGGATAACTACCACCGACGGAAGCAAGGACTACGTTGCGCTCGAATACTACGGCGGCGACTATATGTACGTTCCCACCGAGCAAATGGATAAACTTACCAAGTATCTCGGCGGAGAGAAGTCTCCCATGCTCAGTAGGCTCGGCGGCGGAGAGTTCGAGAAGATAAAGGAAAGGGTGCGCCGCTCCATTTCCGAGATGAAGATAAATCTCAAAAAGTTGTACGGAGAGCGAGCGAGCAAGAAGGGCTTTGCGTTTTCCGCCGACAACGAGATGACCGAGCAGTTTGAAGGGGCTTTCGGCTACGATCTGACCGAAGACCAGGCGCAGTCGGTCTACGAGATAAAGCGCGATATGGAAAGCGATAAAATAATGGACAGGCTTCTCCTTGGCGACGTGGGCTTCGGGAAAACCGAAGTTGCGCTCCGCGCGTGCTTCAAGGCGGTAATGGACGGAAAGCAAGTGGCGTTGGTCGCGCCCACCACCATTTTGACCGAACAGCATTACCAGACGATAAAGGAAAGGTTTAAGGACTTTGCCGTAACTTCCTGCGTTCTGAACAGGTTCCAAAGTCCTAAAAAAATAAGGGAAAACCTTAAAAAGATACAAGCGGGCGAGATAGATATAGTGGTCGGCACGCACAGAATTTTCGGCAAGGACGTCAAGTTCCACGACCTCGGGCTGCTCGTTCTCGACGAAGAACAGCGCTTCGGCGTTGAGCATAAGGAAAAATTGCGGCTCATACAAAATAGCGTTGACACGCTCACCATGAGCGCCACGCCCATTCCGAGAACGCTACACATGTCGCTTTCGGGCATAAGGGATATAAGTTTAATCAACACTCCGCCGTCAAAGCGAATACCCGTGCAAGCCTACGTCACCGAAGAGAGCGAAACGCTCATTCGCGACGCCGTATTAAAGGAATTATCT
>JAFVDA010000070.1 GCA_017478765.1 Clostridia bacterium | reverse complement strand
GAAGATATACGATAACCGCCGTAAAAAGCAAATATACCGCCGAAGTCGTCCCCGCCAAGCCGTCCAATCCGTCGGTCAGATTTACGCAGTTGGAACCCGCAAGAAAGATAAACACGCCGAGCGGCAAAAACCACCAACCGAAATCCACCCTTACGTTAAAAAACGGAATATATTGTTCGGTCAAGCCCATTCGGCAAATAAAAACGGTGGCGATGACCGCTATCAAAAATTGAAAAATTAGTTTTTGCATAGGCGTCAGCCCCTGATTGTTTCTGTATCTTATTTTGATAAAGTCGTCGGCAAACCCTACGATCGCATACAGCGCGAACGCCGCAAGCGACACAAAAGAAAACAGTCTGTTTCCGTCGGAAAAAATCAAAAAGACGACTATGGTCGGCAAAACGAAAATAAATCCGCCCATGGTGGGCGTGCCATTCTTTTGGCGATGTTCCGAAACGTAGCCTAAAATGGTCTGTGAAAATTTAATTTTTTTAAGAATTTTTACGGCAAAAAAGCCGAATACAGCGCTCGACAAAAGCGATACGAGCGCAACGATAATCAGTTTATACATCTATCCCCAATATTCTTTTGACGACCGCTTGATCGGAAAACTCTCTTTTTACGCCCATGACTTCCTGATAGTTTTCCGCGCCCTTGCCGGCTATCAACAAACAGTCGCCTTCACCAAGCATTTTGAGCGCGTAGTCTATCGCCGAAAACCTATCCTTTATCGTAATGTAGTTTTTCGTAACTTCCCGAACGCCTTTCTCGACGTCGGATATTATCATATCGGCGTCCTCGTAGCGCGGATTATCACTTGTCACGACGACAAAGTCGGCTATACTCCCGGCTACCCTTCCCATAATGGGGCGTTTTAACTTTTCCCTGTTGCCGCCGCAGCCGAAAACAACGATAAGGCGGTTTTTAGCGACGCTTTTAAGATACGTTAAAACCTTTTCCAAGCCGTCTGGAGTGTGCGCGTAATCGACGAAAACGTCCGCGCCCGACCACTTTACTATCTTTTGCATTCGACCTTCGACGTTTTTCATGCCGTTTATCGCCGACAAAAAACTTTGTTCGTCAAGCCCCATAAGGGTTAATAAACACAGCGCGCCGAGCACGTTATATACGTTGAATTTACCCAGTAGTCCTGTTTTTATTTCGTATATCTTATCGAAAGCGTTCACAAAAAAACGAGTGCCGTCAATGCTTTCGGTTATCATGGTCGCAAAGACGTCGGAAGGCTCTTCTATTCCGAAAGCGTACACCTTCTTTTTGAGTTTTCGGCGTATCTCGTTCCCCGTAGGATCGTCAACGTTCACTATTTTATATTTGCATTTATTGTCGAAAAATACGCTCTTTTTAACCTTTTTATAGGCGTCCATATCCTTAAAAAAGTCAAGATGGTCTTCCGTGCAGTTGGTAAAAATAAGCGAATAAAAAGGTATGGGCATGACCTTTTTGAGTTTTATTGCGTGAGCCGATACTTCCGTGACGACAAACTCGGCGCCGTCGGATAACATTTCGGATAAAATAGCGAACATATCTTCGGGGTCGGGCGTGGTAAGCCCCGCTTCTCGAACTACCTTTCCTTCAAAAAAACACCCGTTTGTTCCGATAACGCCCACTCGTTTTCCGCAAGCCGAAAGCGCCGTTTCTATAATTTTACAGGTGGAAGTCTTTCCGTTGGTTCCGACCAAGCCTATTATTTTTAATTTTTTTTGCGGATTATGATAAAACTCCGCGCAAAGAGTCGAGTACGCAAGACGAACGTCGTCAACGATGACCTGAGATAGTTTTGTATTTAGTTTTTTCTCCGCGACTATGGCGACCGCGCCGAACTTTTCGGCTTCGCTGACGAAATCTTCTCCGCTCAACCTGTCCCCATTAAGGCAAAAAAACAGTCCGCCTTCCACTTTCTTTTTGCTGAAAGAGTAAAGCGTTTTTATCTCTACGTTTTCGCCCTCTACCGTGTAGTTATAATTTTTTGTAAGATCGTAAAGCAACATATAAATATAACCTTTTTCAGTTTATTTTTTTATCTTTTTCCTTTATTTCGACCGGTTGGATATTTTTAGCCGATATTATCTTTTCAAATATTTCTTTAACGAGCGGCGCGCACACGGTGGAGCCGTAACTTCCGCCGACAGGTTCGTCTACGACGCATAAAGCAAGATATTCAGGCTCGTTCGCAGGGAAAAACCCTATAAACGACATGACGTATTTTCCCTGAGCAATAACGCCGTTTTCGTATTTTTGCGCCGTGCCCGTCTTTCCGCCGACGCGGTAGCCTTCGATATACGCTTTGTTTCCGCTACCTTCCGCAACTACCCTTTCAAGATAGCCGCGAAGTATCTCGGACGCCTCCTTCGAGACTACGCGTCCTTTGCTTTTGGACGGCATTATCTGAATGACCTCTCCTGAAGACGATTCTATTCGGTCGACCAGATAGGGCGTGTAATAGGTTCCGCCGTTTATAAGCGCCGACGTAGACATGGCAAGTTGCAACGGCGTTACGGCAATTGTTTGCCCGAAAGATATTCTCGCTATATCCCCGTCGGTAACGGCGGATAAAGGCATGACCATACCCGACGCTTCGCCCATAAAGTCAACGCCCGTGACCTTGCCGAAATTGAGTTTTTCGATATACTCGTACATTTTTTCCTTGCCGAGCGCAAGCGCGATGTCGACGAAACACGGGTTGCAGGAATTGTTGAGCGCTTCGGAAAGCCTTTCGTTCGCGTGTTTGCCGTTGGCGTGGGTCGACCAGCACTTTATTTGCCTGCCGCCGACCGTTCTGAACCTGCTCGAATTAAACACGTGTTCGAGCGAAAACGCCCTATCGTTTCCTAAAAGGTATTCGTCTATATTTGCTATCGCCGTGACCGTCTTAAACGTCGAACCCGGCTCGTAAGAATCCACGATGAGCGGAGATCGGATCATCTTATTGAATGCCGCCATATCAGACCTATCCGGACTATTCAGCGAAAACGAAGGCGTGGTCGCTATACCTAAAATTTTTCCGCTCGACGGCTGTACCACGATGACGGAAGCCGACTTCGGCGTATACTCGGTCTGCGCCTTTTGCATTACCGCGTGGCATATCCTCTGCACTTCAAGGTCTATATTGAGCCTTATATTCAGCCCGTCGGTCGCGGGGATATAATTTACCGTTTTGCCGTCGATGTCCTTTCCGACGAGGTCGGCTTCATACAGAAACTCGCCGTCGACGCCCTTAAGATACTTATCGTAATACTTTTCCAAGCCGAATACGCCTTCGCCGTCGGACGACGTTATGCCGAGAATTTGACACAAAAGGTCGTCGTAAGGGTAAAACCTCGCGTTATCGGGCGCGAAGTACACGCCGTCAAGTTGATACTCGGCGAGCTCCTGCACCGTTTTTTTATCCACCTGACGAGCCACCGTCACTTCGGACGACGTAGCGGATTTCAGCCTTTCATAGAGTTTTTCTTTATCCAAGTCGAGTTTTTCGGCAAGTTTTTCCGCCACGAGCGAAAAGTCAGAAACGCACCTTACTCTCACGAATACGGCGTATGTTCCGACGTTCTCAGCCAAAACGTTACCCACGACGTCAAGTATTTTACCTCGCGCGGCTTTGACGGGCAGTTCTCTCGTCCACTGGTCCACCGCTTTTTCCTGCAAGGAATAGCCGTCGACCACCTGAACCACGAACAATCTGCCGATTATGAACAAAAAAATAAAGGCTATGGCAAACATCGTTGCCGATAACCTCTTTCGTAAAACGGATATTGAAATTATAACGAATGATCTCCTAAATCTTATATCTTCAGTCTTTTTTTGTAATTTTCATAACCACGGGAACGAGCAAGCCGCCTACCGTGTTGCCGAGCGTGATAACGAGTATTCTCAAAATAGCGTCAAACGACCAGGCGCGAGCAAAAGTAAAGTAAAACATATCGGCTACGCAGTGCTCGAATCCGCACAAAACGAATATGGAAACGCCAAACAAAAGCGCAAGCATCTTTGCTATCTCGCCCTTAAAGTTCGCCACTCCGTACACAGCGAGAAATATCATTATATTACAGCATACGCCGAGAACGAACAAACTTAAAAATCCGTCCGTAAGTTTTGCCGCCACGATACCTTGCGCGACGTTATACAGCGAAGACAATCTGGTTAAAGATAAGATTTGCGCGGATCCCGCCGCACCCAAAAAGTCACCCAGCCAAATGACCGCAAGGTCTAATATATAAGACGGCTTTTTGCCGAGCGCAAAACAAATCTTGCCCGTGTACAGGTTGAAGTTCAAAAATATAATCATGAACAGCCCGACGGCAAACACAAGCGAGCCTATTATCTTACTGCCCGACGACAGGTAAGCAACGCACCCGACGGATATGCTGACTCCCGCCATACAGGCAAGCAGAAAATCCTTTCCCAATCCTAAAACTCTCTTCTTCATCGGTAACACCTAAAAATACTTTTATCGTAAATTGATTATACCCTAAACTTAAAGCCCCGTCAATGCAAAACGGAAAAAAAACTCTAGCCGAGCGATAAAAATATTTTCCAACGAAAAAGGCTATTGCGCTCTAAACGCAATAACCTCTTTCGTATAAAGTGAAGAATTATTATGAATATCAGTCGTGTATCATTCCGAGATCCAGTTGAGCCTTTTGCTCGATGACCTGATCGCTCATTACGTATTCAAGGCGTTCGCCGAGATCTTCGTTGACCTTTACGATGGCGTTGAGTTTGGCTTGCTGCGTGTTGATCTGCGCGTTCATATCTTTAAGTAATCTCGTGTTGATTATGATCAGCGCCATGATGATCGCGACGGCTATAGCGTAAACGGCTATCAAAATTTTCGCCTTCGGGGAAATGGAAAAGCCCTTTTCGGTCTTTTTTTCTTCGCGGTAATCTTCGTAAGGATTTACACCGCCCTTTTGGAATTGAAGGGTGGTGACCGAAGGATATATGTCGGCTTGATCTTCGTAAGCCGTTTGGTCGGTGTAACCTTGCTCGGCATAACCTTGCTCGGCGTTCCGAGCGGGAGCGTTTTGAGCGTAGTTTTGGGCAGCGTTTTGAGTTTGCTCTGCGGCAACCCTATCCGATCTGTCGCTTCCGACTACGTTTGCGCCCGAAAAGAAGAGTTCTTTTACTATATCGTCTTCCTGAACGTTGGAACTCGTTTGAGCATCGTTGCGGTAGCGATACTGCTCGCCGTACATAGCGTTTTCATTTGAGTCGTATCCGTTATTATACATATTAAACTCTCCTTTTGTTTATACTTATTTTTTTCGGCAAGCCTTAAATTTTTTCGACTATTCTGAGTTTAGCGCTGGCGCTTCGGGAGTTTTCGTTAAGTTCCCGCTCGCTTGCCGTTATGGGTTTTTTGTTTATGAGATTGACTATACGTTTCTTTCCGCATACGCAGTATGGCAAACTCTTGTCGCATACGCAGTCGGTATTGAGATCTTTGAATACGTTTTTAACTATCCTGTCTTCCAAGGAATGGAAGGTTATAACGGCAAGTCGCCCGCCCTTATTCAGCCTGTCCACCATATCTTTTATGGCGTCGTCAAGTCCGTCGAGTTCGCCGTTCACGGCTATTCGTATGGCTTGAAACGTTCTCTTTGCGGGGTGCCCGTACTGTTGGAATTTTTTTGGTATCGAACGCTCGATTATCCTTACGAGTTGACCGCAAGTGACGATGGGCGCCGTTTTTCTTTCTATTATAATATTACGCGCGATGTTTTTTGAAAACCTCTCTTCGCCGTAAAGCGTCAAGATCTTTTCGAGAGTTTTTTCATCCCACTCGTTTACTATGGTTTGAGCCGATAAACTCTGCTCTTTATTGAAGCGCATGTCGAGCGGTTGCTCGTCCGCCAGATAGGAAAACCCTCGCTCCCTCTCGTCAAGCTGAACGCTCGATACGCCGAGATCCAAAAGTATTCCGTCAAATCCGCCGACGTTAAGCCTATCGCAAACGGACGAAAAGTTTTTGAAGTTGTCGTGCGCGACGGTCAGCCTGCCGGGGTATTGCTCCATCAGTCGCTTTCCGTTTTCTATCGCGACGAGATCGAGATCGGTCGCAACGACTTTCGCCGTCGGCATTCTTTTTAATATCTCTTCGGTGTGCCCGGCAAAGCCGAGCGTTCCGTCGAAGTACAGCCCGTTTTCTTTAAGGGCAAGCCCTTCGATGGTTTCGTCGAGCATTACGGGATAATGCTTGTCCTTCATAATTAAAAGTATTTATGCAATTCGTCAAGCAGTTGTTCGGGAGTAAGATCCAACTTGGTTGCCCGATAGTTAGCCTCGCTCGTCATCTCGACGTGATCGGGAGCCGCG
>JAFVDA010000069.1 GCA_017478765.1 Clostridia bacterium | reverse complement strand
CTGCTTATCGACGGCTGCCGTTTGCTCGTTTTCACCGAAGGTTTGTTTGAGCCTGTCCCGCTCGATGGAAATAACGGTAAGCGGCGTTTTGAGTTCTCTCGCCGCGTCGACGATAAACTGTTTTTGTTTAAGGTCGTTATCTTCAATGGGCTTGACAAATTTACCTGCGAGCGCAACGAGAATAAAATAGGTTATCAAAAGCCCCGCTATCGTTCCGATTACGGACGCCGTAAGCACCCGAAACGACGGCAACAGTTCTCTCGACTGGTCAACGACCGTAACAGATTTGCCGCCGCCATCGAGAGACGTCGTCTTAAACCTGTAAGTAAGCCTTGTCCAACCGACGTTTCCGCTTAAAAGCGTTTGCGCCCATTCGGTAGCCTGAGCCTCGTCTACCGCGGACATATTCAGTCTTGTCTCGACCGCTTGACCGTTCTCGTCGAAAACGACGGTGAAAAACCTCATCGAAGCGTTATTGTCGGGAGTTCCCGGACCCATCGCGCCCCTATCGAACATGCCGCCGCCGAAGTTTCCGTTCGGCGGGGCTCCGTTTGGCTCGCCGCTTTGCGATTGATCGCCGAAAGTTTGTCCGCTTTGCTGACCTTCGAACGATTGACCGCTTTGCGGCTGACCATCGAAGGGTAAACCTTCCTGTCCCACAAAATTAGTTTGACCCGAAACTATCTCGACGCTCCTGTCTGCGTCGCCTTCGACGAGCGCAAAGTTGACGACGTTGACCACCGTCAAAATGGATACAAGTAGAGCGGCGACCGACAGCATTGCGACCAAAATAAACTTGTTTTTCAGTTTTTTTGTCAAATCCGACATAAAATACAACCTACCTTACGCAATCAATCCGACCATTCGGTCAGGGCTTTTTTTAACTTTTGGGCGGAAAAGGGCGTTTCCAGCCATTTGACTTTTTTGTCGCTCAAAACGCCGTCTACGTTATGCGGCGGATCGTCGGTTATGCATACGACGCGTTTGCCGCCTCCGATAAAAAATCGCGTTGCGACCGAATGGGCGGACACTCTCGCGATACGCGAGTTCATAACGAGCGCGTCGAACGAATTTTGACTTATAGCCGAAACGGCTTGCGCGCCGTCGAACGCCGATTCGACTTGATGCCCAAGACTTACGATATACCCTTCGAGAGACTTTATAAGGTCCCTGTTTCCTTCAACGAGCAGAATTTTCACGAAAATATTCTCCGTAAAAGTCGGACGCAAAAATGATATCGCCGACCTATTTTTCGATTGCGATTATACCAATTAAATCTTAAAATAACATTAAAAAAAAACGTACGACAACCTTTTTACGGCTCGTACGTTTTTCGGTTTCTTTCAAAAAATATCAAAGTAAACTTTTTTTGCTGTAAATTATTTTGCGATAATTAGTTTATCCGTTTTGTTTCATTTGCTCTTTAAGGTCGGTGATAAACTTATCTATGTCGGCGTCGATTAGAACGCTCCTTTCGGCGATATAGTTCGGGCAGTCGGCTTCGGACAGATTCACGCAGACGTAACGGGCGTCGGCGTTGAGATAGGTCATTCGCCAAAACGGATACTTTATTATGACGGGCGTATTGCCGCCCACGCCGAGTTCCAGAAACACTATCTTTTTGTCGGCGTAACTTTTCAAAAAGTTCTCGTACGCCTTTGCCGCTCGGTGCCAGCCTTCATCCTCGACGAAGGTATCGTCTGAGCGCAAATTCATGCTCATTTCTCTGCCGCACACGGGGCATTTAGGAATAAGTTCGGTAGGGATCTTTCCATCAGTCTGCTCTACGAACATTTTCGTTATCGCCGTTTGGTTGTCGTAAGTTAGGTTGTGGCAAGGGAGCGAACATTGAAACAAGCCGAAGTCCCCTTGCGTGTAAAACAATCTCGATTTATCAAAGCCCGCGCGCTGAAAACAATGGTCGACGTTGGTAGTTAAAACGAAGTAATTTTTGTCTTTGACTATTTCGTAAAGGTTTTCGTACGTAGGCTTGGGAATGGGCATATATCTGTTTATATATATGTATCTCGACCAGAACGCCCAACGCTCTTGGCTCGTATCGTAAGGATAAAATCCGCCCGAATACATATCGGTAAACCCGTATTTAACGCGAAAATCGGAAAAGTACTTTTCAAACCGCTCGCCCGTATAAAGAAAACCCGCGGCGGTCGACAGCCCAGCGCCCGCCCCGATAAGTACAGCGTCGGCTTTATCCAAAAGTTTGGCGACCGACTCAATTTTTTTCGAGTAATTGTGCATATATGTTCCTTTGTTCATCGCTGAATACGTCGAACACCACCTTTATTTTGCTGCCCGTCGTCCGCTTATAACCCTTGACCGACTCGACGGCTATTTCCGAGGCAAGCGCCAACGGAAAGTTGAATACCCCCGTCGATATACAACAAAAGGCGATCGACTTTGCTCCCGCTTGTTCGGCTGCTTTCAAACAGTTTTCATAACACGAAGCAAGTTGTTCCCTTTGCTTTTTTGACGGATAGGTTTGTATTATAGGTCCTACCGTATGGATAACCCACTTGCTCGGCAAATTGAACGCCGGCGTTATTTTAGCCATACCCGTAGGCTCGTCGTGTCCTTGCTTTATCATTATGTCGTTACAGGATAGGCGAAGTTGCACGCCGGCAAAAGTATGTATGCAGTTATCGATGCAATAGTGGCAGGGAGCAAAGCAACCTAAAAGTTTATCGTTTGCGGCATTGACGATGGCGTCGATTTTCAATCTCGTTATGTCGCCTTGCCAAATGCAAATATCGTCGTAGTAATCAAAAGTATCGGCGTCGACCACGCCGTTTTCAATTATTCGCGCTCGAAGATATTCGTCCTGCACGGCAAGAAAATCCGCCGTGACAGGTCTCGGCGGACGGACGTTCATAAGCGAGCGCAAAAGTCTTTTTTGTTCTTGCTCGTTACTCGGCACGGGGTAATCGTATCCGCCGTCCAAGAGCAAATATTTTATCAGATAAATTCGTCTTTCTTCTTGATCCATAATAGTAAACGCAGAGTGGAAAGTTGAGAGTGGAAAGTGGAGTTGTGGTCGGGCATATTATATATGCTGACGCAAGCATAAACTTTTCTATATAATTCAAGCCGAAAAGTGCAAGGCGGGATTTATTCTCGCCGTTAAGCACTTTACGACCTACAGTTCTCACGGAAAAATCTTCGTTAAGAAGATTTTTCCGTGAACTCTTTTTTATCTCAAAAAACCGTTTATTATCCTTTCTTCCGCCTGTTTTTCGTCAAGTCCCAAAGTCATAAGCTTGATTATTTGCTCGCCTGCGATCTTGCCGATAGCCGCTTCATGCAAAAGCGAAGCGTCAACGTCGTTGGCTTCAAGCCCCGGGACGGCAAGTATTTTGCCGTTATCCATGATTATGGAATCGCACTCGGTATGCCCCGAACAGCGGGCGTTACCGATTATCTTGGCGTCGAACTTCTGATAGGAATTATCCCTTGCGACCGATCTCGAAACCACGTCGGCGCTGGAATCTTCGCCGTTTAAACGAACGTCGTAAACGCTTACGGCGCGCTGATCGCCGTGCGTCATAAGTCTTTCTCTTACGATAAGTTTAGCGTCCTTTTCAAGAACGGCGACGGTACCCCTTTCGGTATCGTCCACGCCCTTTATCTGCGACATCTCCATTTCCATAAACGAATTTTCGCCCAAGTAAACTTCAGTTTGCGGGTTAAGAATTCTCTTTCCCGCGCCGCTACCCGAACCGTAATGCTTTTCGACGTATTTTACTTTGGAATTTTTTCCTACGAAAAACCTGTGTATGCCGTCGTGTTCGGAATCGGCTCCGCCGCAGTTATCTATTCCGCAGCCCGCAACTATCAGAACGTCAACGTCGTCCTCGACGTAAAAGTCGTTGTACACGACTTCTTTAAGTCCGCTTTTTGATATAACAACCGGGATATGCACGCTCTCGTTTTTGGTCCCCGACTTTATGCGTATCTCCAAGCCGTCGCCGTTAGGTCTCGGCGTTATGATTATGTTCTCGGTTGAACGCCTTCCAGCCGACTTGCCGTCCGTACGGATATTGTAAGCGCCTTCGGGCGTTTGGTGAAGGTCGGCAATCTCGGCGAGCATTTGCATTTGTAAACTATCTATATTCAGCATAATTTTTCTCCTTTGCATGCGCCGAACGCCACGCCGCCCGTCAACGTGGGCAGGATCTCGTCTTTTGAGCCGTGAGCGGTAATCTCGCCGTTTCTCAAAACGACTATTTCGTCGGCGATATTGAGTATTCTTTCCTGGTGTGAAATTATCAAAATGCTACCGTCCTTTATCTCCGAAAGCATTTTGTTAAACACCTTTATAAGATTTT
>JAFVDA010000068.1 GCA_017478765.1 Clostridia bacterium | reverse complement strand
TATACCCATGGAAGCAAGATTGCTCTTTGGGTTCTTCGGCTTTTCTTCAAATTCGTAAATACTGTCGTCGGGATTAACGTTGAGCACGCCGAAACGAGAGGCTTCTTTTATGGGCACTTCGATAGCGGCGATAGTGCAGTCCGCTCCGCTTGCTTTATGTGCGTAAAGCATTTGCGAATAGTCCATTTTATAAATGTGGTCACCCGATAAAATAAGAACGTATTTGGGATCGTACATTTTTATAAACGACAGGTTTTGATAAATGGCGTTCGCCGTGCCTTTATACCATTCGCTGCCCTTTTTCGCCTGGTAGGGCGCAAGAATATGCACGCCGCCGAACAGTCTATCTAGATCCCACGGCTGACCGTTGCCGATATAGTCGTTAAGCAGTAACGGCTGATATTGCGTCAAAACGCCGACGGTATCTATGTCGGAATTGACGCAGTTTGACAGCGGAAAGTCTATTATCCTGTACTTTCCGCCAAAAGAAACGGCAGGTTTAGCCATTTTGCTCGTTAAAGCGTACAGTCTGCTGCCTTGTCCGCCGGCAAGTAACATTGCCACGCATTCCTTCCTCATTGCCATATATTTTTCTCCTAAACGCCTCTTTTGTTTCAAGGGGCTATTTTATTCTTTCTAAATAATAAAAGGTCAAAGGTTTAACGGTAAGCCTTATTATATCGGGCTTTCCGACCGCATTGCCTTTGGTCGTTTTTTTCGGTCTTGACTTGAATATCTTTTGTTTGCCGTCGGCTTTACCGTCGGACGAGAACACGAGTTTATATTCGAGCCCGTCGACGCTGACCTGATAATTTTTACGCTCAACGCCCGAAAAGTTGAAAAACGCTACTATCTCCTGACCGCTCAGACCTCTTCTTACGAAGCAAAAGACGTTTCTGTTCCTATCGTCGACGACCAGCCATTCAAAGCCCGACCACGAGCGTTCTATCGAGTAGAGCGCGTCGTTGGACTTATAAAAGTCGTTAATTTGCGCAAAAAACCGATTAAGACTTGCGTTTTCCTCCGTATCGAGAAGCGAAAAGTTCAAACCTTTGTCATGGTTCCATTCGGCAAAATCACCCGTTTCCTGCCCCATGAACGTGAGTTTCTTTCCGGGGTGAGCCATTTCGTATCCCATAAACAATCTTACGCCGTCGAACTTTTTTAAGCCGTCGCCCGCCATTTTGTTAATGAGCGAGCCCTTGCCGTAAACCACTTCGTCGTGCGAGATGGGTAAAATATAATTTTCACTGAAAGCGTAGGTCATCGAAAAGGTTATCTTTTCGTGTACGCCGCGCCGCCAAAGCGGGTCGGTTGAAACGTAGTCGAGAGTATCGTGCATCCAACCCATGTTCCACTTGAAGTTAAATCCGAGCCCGCCCGCGTACACGGGAGCGGTCACGAGCGGATAGGCGGAAGATTCTTCGGCTATCATCAACGCGTAAGGGTGGCGCTTGAATATCTCGACGTTGAGTTTTTGAATAAACTCGACCGCTTCTAAATTTACGTTTCCGCCGAGCGCGTTCGGTTGCCATTCGCCGATTGTTCGGTCGTAATCGAGATATAGCATGCTCGATACGGCGTCCACTCTCAAGCCGTCGACGTGATATTCTTCAAACAAAAAGTTTGCCGAAGATATCAAAAAGGAGCGAACTTCGCCTTTACTGTAATCGAAAATTCTCGTTCCCCAGTTTTTATGTTCCTTTCTGAAAGGTCTATCGTCCTCGTAAAGACACGTTCCGTCAAACTCGATAAGCCCGTGTTCGTCTTTCGGAAAGTGACCGGGAACCCAGTCGACGATAACGCCTATGCCCGCCAGATGAAACGCGTCTACCAGTTTTTTGAAGTCGTTCGGCGTTCCGAATCGCGACGTGACGGCAAAATACCCCGTCGCCTGATACCCCCACGAGCCGTCGAAAGGATATTCGTTTATCGGCATAAACTCGACGTGGGTGTATCCCATCTTTTTGACGTAATCGACCAACTCTTCGGCTAACTGCAAGTAGGAATAATACCCGCCGTTTTGTTGCCGCTTCCACGAAGCGAGATTGACTTCGTAGATATTCATAGGCGACGTATACGGATCGGACGTTAGCCTTTTACTTTCATATTCGGTCGCCTGCCAGATATAGTCGTCCAAGCGATCGTACACGACGGAGGCATTACTTGGCGATACTTCGCAAAAAAATGCAAACGGATCGGATTTTATCACCGTCTTTTTACGGCTTTTAACGGCGTACCGATAGCGCGAAAAGGGCTTTACGCCGTCCACAGTCAGTTCCCATACGCCGTCCGAATTTTTACGCATTGCGTTTTTGCCTGCCGACCAACCGTTAAAGTCGCCTATAACGCTTACCGCGTCGGCGTTGGGCGCCCAAACCCTGAAAGACGCCCTATCCGACTTACCGCCCTTTTCAACGTGCGCGCCCAAATAATCGTAGGCGTTTGCGCACTCGCCTTGGAAAAACGAACGGGCGTAGTCGCAAAGCGAAGTTTTCGGTTCAGTTGTCGGCGATCCGTTCATACTCCTATATTTTACCACAAAATAAAATATTTTCAAGTATTATATAAAAATATAATATCAAAAAATCAAAAATATATTTCAAATGACGTATGAAATCGCTTTTTTCGTTATAAAAAAAGATAAATCGTCATAAAACGAACGATCTATCTTTGCCGTCCAAAACGTAAATTGCCCCGTTTTTTCTAAAACTCAACGTCTTAAGAACAAATTCGGCGATTTGCTCGCTCGTCAAGGGCTTTTCCATTCCCCTTTCCGAACAAAAATCTTTGACGTCGTTCTCGGTTAAGTGCGCGTTCATATCGGTAGCAACCATCGAGGGCGCTATCGCCTGAACGCATATATCCGAAAACTCCAACTCTTTTGCCAAAGATTTGGTGAAAGCGTTGACGGCGCCTTTCGCCATGGAATACGCGACTTCGCAACTCGCCCCTTCGACGCCCCAGATAGAAGAAAGGTTTACGATATCCCCGCTACCCTTTTTGAGCATAGCGCGGATAGCCGCCTTGGCGCAAAGGAACACACCGCGAACGTCGGTTGCGAATAAGCGGTCGAACTGCTCGGCTGAAACGTCTATAAGCAACGATTGTTTGAGCGCGATCCCCGCGTTGTTGATAAGAACGTCCACTCCGCCGAAACGCTTTTCAACGTAGTCGAACATCTCTTTAACGCTACCTTCGTCGCCCACGTCGGCGCGATAGGTAAAAAATCCTTCTATTTGCAACTCGTTGGCTTTATCTTCGGACGAAAAATAGTTGATAACGACCGTATAGCCCGACTTTTTAAGTTTTTTTGCGACGGCTTCGCCTATTCCGCGAGTTCCGCCCGTAACAAGCGCAACTTTCATATTATCATTTTGAAAATGCCCGACTTAAATCAATTTAAGTCGGGCGAAAAAAACCTATTATTTTTTAACTCTTTCCATGTATTCGCCGGTTCTGGTGTCGACTCTTATAACGTCGCCCTCGTTGACGAACATGGGAACCTGAATGGTGACGCCCGTTTCAAGCGTTGCGTTCTTGGTGGCATTGGTGGCGGTGTTGCCGGCAACTCCCGGTTCGGATTCGGTGACCAAAAGTTCGACGAAGTTCTCGCAATCGACGGAGAACGCCTTGCCCTTGTAAAGTTTGACGGTGACGGGATCGTTTTCTCTTATCCACTTCAAAGCGTCTTCTACCTGGTCGTAGTTCAACGGTTCCATGTTGAATTCTTCGTCCATGAAGTAGTAAAGTTCGCCGTCGGTGTACGAATAGGTCATCTTTTTGGTTTCGATGACCGCGTTTTCAAACTTTTCGGTGGGGTTGAAGGTTATCTGCAAAACTCTGCCGTCGATAACGTTTTCGAGCGTCGTTCTCACAAACGCCGCGCCCTTGCCCGGTTTAACGTGCAAAAAGTCTACTACCGACCAAACCTTTCCGTCGTACTCGATGGTTACGCCCTTTCTTAAATCGCCTGCTAATACCATAATTTTTATCTCCTATTTGCGTTTTTGTTAAAAGTATTATGTTTATTTTTAATCAAAATCAGTATTGCGGTTTGATTTTGACAAGTTTTTTCGTAAACGTCATAAACGACTTGCATACGCCGTTTTCAATATAATCGGTATCCTCTATCCTGACGCCGAATTTACCGTTAAGATACACGCCCGGCTCGATTGAATGGACCATTCCGTTTTCAAGCGTTCCCTGTCCTTTCGGGGATAGAGAAGGCGCTTCGTGAATGTTTACGCCAACGCCGTGTCCCAACGAGTGAGTAAAGAACTTGCCGTAACCCGCTTCAATCAAACTGTCCCTTGCGATTTTATCCACGTCCGCCCAAGCCATGCCCGCTCTCGCTTCCTCAAAGGTCTTTAAGTGAGCGGTCAAAACGGCGTTGTAGACGTTCAAAAACTCCTTATCGGGCTTTAAGCCGAAATAAAACGTTCTCGTCATATCCGAACAATAGCCGTCGACTACGCAGCCGAAGTCCATCAAAACGACCGTTTCCGGTTGAAGTTTTCTTTTGCCCGTTTGGTAGTGCGGAACCGCCGAACCGCTTCCGAACGCGACGATGGTCTCGAAAGATACGCCGCTCGCGCCGAGAACGCGGAATTGATTTTCAAGATACGCCGCGACTTGGCTCTCGGTCATGCCGACTTTGAGGACTTTTAGCGTATTTTTGAAAGCCCTTTCGGCAACGCCGCAAGCCTTTTTGATCTTTTTGATCTCGGCGGGAGACTTGATTATCATCATGCTCTTTATCTCTTTCGAGCAGTCTTCCGTATCGATCCCCAAAGCCTTCAAATTTTCGTTAAACGCCAAAGTCGTGTATCTGTAATCGACGAACAGGCGCTTGCCCGTTTTTTGAATATATTCGAGCGCCTCTTTTTTTGAGCCCAGCCTGACGTCCCACTTAGATCCGAGTTGTTTTTTTACCGCGTAATAATATCTCGAATCTATAAAAAACAGTTTATCTTCTTCATCGAAAACGACAAACCCGTCAGCCGAACGGTACCCCGTGAGATACCCTACTTCACGCTCGTCGGTTATCAAATATAATCCGCTTTTTCCTAACATACGCATATATATTACCACAATAAAAACTTAATGTCAATATAACTAAATTGTTTTTTGCGTTATTTATGGCAATTTTTAACTATTTTGAGTATTTTACTGCCGGCGGCAATCAAATCGTCAGGCAGACGACAGGAAAAAATTTCCTTTGAAAAGTTAAATAAAAAGCGTTGACATTGTCGCCGTAAAGATTTATAATTAAACCGATATTAGAACATTTGTTCGAGGTTTGATAAAATGGATGAGAACACTTTGAAAATACTTACCGAGTCCGCAAAATACGACGTTTCCTGTTCGTCGTCGGGCTCGGACAGGGGCGCGCACGGCAAGGTCGGGAACACGGCTTTTTCGGGAATTTGCCACTCGTTTACCGCCGACGGGCGGTGCGTTTCTCTGCTAAAAATACTTTTATCGAACAAATGCTCGTACGACTGCTTATACTGCGTCAATCGGCGCTCGAACGATATTCCGCGCGCGTCAGCTACTCCCGACGAGATATGCTCTCTCGTAATGAATTTTTATAAGCGCAACTATATCGAAGGGCTGTTTTTGTCGTCGGCGATAGAAAAAAGCCCAAACCACACGATGGAACTGCTGCTCGAAACGGTGAGAAGACTCCGCAAACTTTACGCTTTTAACGGTTATATTCACTTAAAGGGAATTCCGGGCGCCGACCCCGTACTTTTGGAGCAAGCGGGAAGGCTTGTCGACAGAATGAGTTTTAATATAGAACTGCCGAGCGAAAGAAGCTTAAAACTGCTCGCTCCGCAAAAGAGCAAGGTTTCGATATTCACCCCCATGAAGGACACGGCTCTACAATACCAAACGGCAAAAAGCGAGAGAAACAATAGGTTTTTGCCTGCCGGGCAAACCACGCAAATGATAGTTGGCGCCTCGCCCGAATCCGACGGACTTATCCTGCGCCTCACGGAGGGACTTTATAGAAAATTTTCGTTAAAAAGAGTTTATTATTCGTCTTATATCCCGGCAAATTTCAAGACCAGTTTGTTGCCGACGAAACCGACTTCGCTTCTTCGGGAACACAGGCTGTATCAAGCCGACTGGCTATTAAGGTTTTACGGATTTTCCGCCGACGAAATTTTAGACGAGAATGAAAATCTCGACGAAAGCGTCGACCCGAAATGCCACTGGGCGCTCAAACACATGGAACTTTTTCCGCTCGAAGTCAACGTCGCCCCGCCCGAACTGCTTGTGCGCGTGCCGGGAATAGGGTTTAGGTCGGTGGAAAAAATAATACGGGCAAGGCGTTATACAAAACTGGACTTTGCCGACCTATACAAGATGCGCGTAGTAGTTAAAAGAGCCGTACATTTTATAACGTGCAACGGCAAGTTTTTCGGCAAAGAAAACCCTTCGGCCGTGAAAAATCTCATTGCGCTGACCGACGGCGGGCTCGGGTACGAACAACTCAACATGTTCTCAACTCCAGACGTATATCGTTCGATAATAGGAGGTCAACTTTGATAGTTTATAAATTCG
>JAFVDA010000067.1 GCA_017478765.1 Clostridia bacterium | reverse complement strand
GCGGCGCAAAAATGATTTATAAAACGGGTAAGTACGGGAAGTTCCTTGCCTGCCCGAATTACCCGAAGTGTACCAACGTCAAGGCGCTTAACGAGGAGCAAACGGACGAAAAGTGCGAAAAGTGCGGCGCGCCCATGGTTTTGAAAAAGGGTAAATTCGGAAAATACTTACAATGTACAAAGTGCGGAGAAACTCGCAGTATGACCGAAAAGGCAGGCGTTTGTCCCATCTGTCATAAGCCCACGCAAAAGATGACTTCAAAGACGGGCAAGCAGTTTTACGGCTGTTCAAACTATCCCGAATGTAAGTTTATGAGTTGGGATATGCCGCTGGACGAATACTGCCCCAACTGCGGAAAGGTATTATATCTATCCAAGGACGGAAAGACCAAAAAATGCGCCGATAAGCAATGCGGTTATACCGAAAAGGTATCTAAAAAATGATTACCGTCAACGTTATCGGCGGCGGACT
Organism: Clostridia bacterium; assembly: GCA_017478765.1. Taxonomy (GTDB): domain Bacteria; phylum Bacillota; class Clostridia; order Christensenellales; family Borkfalkiaceae; genus UBA4636. The sequence continues at coordinate 3,779 of JAFVDA010000067.1, read as the reverse complement.
TGCCGGCAGCGAAGCGTGCTACTATCTTGCGAAACGCGGGTATCACGTCAAACTGTACGACATTAAACCCAAAGCCTTCACACCCGCTCACAAAAACCCTAACTTCGGCGAACTCGTGTGTTCAAATTCCCTGAAGTCGGGCGACGTTTTCGGCAACGCTTGCGGATTACTCAAACAAGAACTGCTCGATTTAGGTTCGTTCGTTTTAAGATGCGCGCTTGAAACCAAAGTGCCTGCGGGCAACGCTTGGGCGGTGGACAGGGAACTATTCGCTCAAAGAATAACCGAAGGACTTAAAAGTTTCGATAACGTCGAGTTTATCTGCGAAGACGTTACGAGCATTGATTTCGATCAACCGACCATAGTAGCCACGGGACCTTTGACCACCGACGGTTTAAGTAAATTCATTGCCGAAAATTTTTCGCAAAACCTTTACTTTTTTGACGCCGAAGCGCCTATAATTTCGGCTGAAAGTATCGATTTTGACAACGCTTTTATTTGCGACAGATATGGGGAAGCGGGTAGCGGAGATTACGTCAACTGCCCGATCGATAAGCAAGGGTACACCGAGTTTTATAACGCTCTTATAACCGCCGAGCGCGCAACGCTTCATTCTTTTGAAAGTTCAAAGGTCTTTGAAGGCTGTATGCCGGTCGAGGTCATGGCTGAACGCGGATTCGATACCTTGCGTTTCGGACCTTTGAAACCTGCGGGCTTGACCGACCCGAAAACGGGAAGATGGCCGTTTGCGTGCATGCAACTTCGCAAGGAAAACGAAAGCGGGACCATGTACAACATAGTCGGTTTTCAGACCAACCTTTTGTTTAAGGAACAAAAGAGAGTTTTTTCAATGTTTCCAGCCCTCAAAAACGCAGAGTTTTTGCGCTACGGCGTGATGCATAGAAACACCTATCTCAACTCACCGGGCTTACTTGACGACGATTTTTCGGTAAAAGCCCATCCGCTATGCTATTTTGCGGGGCAGATAACCGGAGTCGAAGGCTACGTCGAGTCCATAGGTTCGGGACTTGTGTCGGCAATTTCGCTTGACAGGAAGCTTCAGGGAAAGCCTAAAATAGATTTTACGGAAAACACGGTCATAGGGGCTCTCGGCGCGTACGTATCGAGAACCAACGAAAATTTCCAACCTATGAACGCAAATTACGGAATACTCGCGCCCATCGGCGAAATGCGCGACAAAAAGCTTAAAAAGCAACTTATGGGCGAGCGTTCTTTACAAAAAATAAAACAAATAACGGAGATAATAAATGAGTATTGAATTCAGAGGAACGACCATTTGCGCCGTCAAGAAAAACGGCGTAACCGCCATTGCGGGTGACGGTCAGGTAACAATGGGCGAAAGCATAGTCTTTAAGAATAACGCCCAGAAGGTAAGAAGAATTTTTAACGGCAACGTCATTTTGGGGTTTGCCGGAAGCGTTTCCGACGCGTTTACACTTTGCGAAAGGTTTGAAGGTATGCTCAATAAGTATTCGGGCAATCTTTTAAGAAGCGCCGTGGAACTTGCGGAACTTTGGCGTAACGACAAAGTCGGCAGACGCCTGGAAGCCATGATGATAACCGCGGATAAAAATACGTTGGTCATCATATCCGGTTCGGGCGAAGTCATCGAACCCGACGACGGCATTTGCGCTATCGGAAGCGGCGGTAATTACGCGCTTGCCGCGGCTCGCGCTCTCTACAAAGAAACCGACTATTCGGCTGAAGAGATCGCGACCAAGGCTTTGAAGATAGCCAGCGAAATTTGCATATTCACCAACGACAATATTAAAGTCGAAACGGTAAAGGAGGACTGAAATGAATTATCTATCGCCAAGACAAATAGTTGCGGAACTCGATAAGTACATTATAGGTCAGGACGGCGCTAAAAGAGAAGTAGCGGTAGCGCTGCGCAACAGATACAGAAGAAGTAAGCTTCCGGTGGAAGTTCAAAACGAAATCACCCCGAAAAACATTATAATGAAGGGACCTACGGGCGTAGGTAAGACGGAGATAGCAAGAAGGCTCGCTAAACTCGTAAAGGCTCCGTTTATCAAGGTCGAAGCGACCAAGTTTACCGAAGTCGGCTACGTCGGCAGGGATTGCGAATCCATGATAAGAGATTTGGTCGAATACTCGGTCAGAATGGTCAGGGAAGAGCAAAAACAGGAAGTTGCCGTTCGTTCTAACGAACTTGCAAAGAGAAGAGTTTTGAAGTACCTTTGGGACGCTTTGAAGACCGAACGCGGAGAAACGCCCGACGATATTTTCAAAAACCAACTCGAATCCAACTTTGCCGATGGCAAATACGACGACTTTGTTATCGAGATCGAAGTAAACGAAGAGCCTAAAAGGCTGGAAGTCGTACCCGGCAGCGGGACGGAGATAAACTTGGGTTCTATTTTCGGCGATATTTTGCCCAAGAAAAAGAAGAAAAAACGTGTGACCGTCAAAGAGGCGATGAAGCTGTTTTCCGACGAAGAAGCCCTTCGCCTTATCGACGAGGACGCCGTGGTTAGCGAAGGCGTAAGGCGCGCCGAACAGGAAGGTATAATCTTTATCGACGAAATAGATAAGATAGCTTCCAAGTCCAAAACGGGCGGAGCGGACGTGTCGAGAGAGGGCGTACAAAGGGATATTCTGCCTATAGTCGAAGGTTCTACCGTCGGCACAAAGTATGGCACGGTCAAGACCGATTACATTTTGTTTATCGCAGCCGGCGCCTTCCATATCGCCGCGGTCGAAGATCTTATCCCGGAACTTCAAGGCAGGTTCCCCATTATCGTCGAACTCAAGAGTTTAACGAAAGAGGATTTCGTGAAGATACTTACCGTTCCGCAAAACGCGCTAACCAAGCAGTACGCCACGCTTTTGTCGGTCGATAACATCAATCTCTCTTTTGCGGACGACGCAATAGAATCCATTGCCGAAATGTGCGTCGAGATGAATGCCGTTCAGGAAGATATAGGCGCGAGAAGATTGCATACCATAATGGAAAACCTTTTGGAAGATATATCTTTCAACGCCGACGGAACGCATCCCGTCATCGACCTCGTGATAGATAAAAAGTACGTCGAAGAACATCTTTCCGAGGGCGTTGAACGCAGAAACTTAAAGAAGTTTATTCTTTGATTTGAAAAAACGATTTTTTTACTGATTATACGATTAAGGTGAACCATGGTCAATATCCCAAAAGGCACTAAAGACGTTTTGCCTGCCGACTCTTATAAGTGGCACTACGTCGAAAATACCGTTAAAAAGGTTGCGGACAGTTTTAACGTTCAGGAAGTAAGAACGCCGACTTTCGAGCATACCGAACTATTCCTTCGCGGAGTGGGCGACAGTACCGACATAGTCAACAAGGAAATGTATACCTTTCTCGATAAGGGTAATAGAAGCATAACCTTAAAGCCCGAGGGTACGGCGGGGGTTGCAAGAGCGTTTATCGAAAACGGTCTATATAACAGCGCCATGCCGCTTAAAATGTATTATATAACGCCTGTTTTTCGCTACGAAAGACCTCAGGCGGGAAGGCTCAGAGAACACCATCAGTTCGGCGTGGAATTTTACGGAAGCGAAACCCCCGATATCGACGCCGAAGTAATTTTGCTCGCGTACACGGTTTTGACTAAACTCGGGCTGAGCGTAAAACTCAATATCAACAGTATGGGCTGCTCGAAGTGCCGCGCCGAATACAACAAGGCGCTGAAAGCCTATCTTGCGGATAAGCTTGAAATGCTTTGCCCGACCTGTCAAACGAGATATGAAACCAACACTTT
>JAFVDA010000066.1 GCA_017478765.1 Clostridia bacterium | reverse complement strand
CCTCGGGCTCGTCGAACACCGAAAGTTTTGCGTTGCGCGCAATGACCGTGGCGATCTCTATTCTTTTGAGTTCTCCGCCCGACAAACTGTCGTTGACTTCGCGGTTGATGTAGTCCTTTGCGCAAAGCCCTACGAGCGACAAATAATCGCACGCTTCCGAAACCGAAAGGTTTTTGCCGGTAGCGATACGTATAAGATCGAGAACGGTTATCCCCTTAAACCTTACGGGTTGTTGAAAGGCAAAGGCTATTCCTTTGTTGGCTCGCTCGGTTATGGAACATTCGGTTATATCTTCGCCGCAAAAGTTTATGCTTCCCGAAGTTGGAGCGTAAATGCCCGCGATAAGTTTTGCAAGCGTGGACTTGCCACCGCCGTTAGGGCCTGTGACGACCACCAATTTGGATTTACCTATTTTCAAATCGACGTTTTTAAGTATTTGTTTTTGTTGTCCTTCCGAGTCGACCGAAAAGGACAAATTATCCAGTCGTAACATTACTTCCTCATTTTGTCGGATATACACTCGACAATGATATTATTCCATTTAATTTTATAAATTAGTCGCAAGTTTGTCAATCGAATTATTAAGGTCGGCAATTATTTTTTTTATTTGGTATTGACTGTACTGCGCAAACATATTATAATGACCTTACAGAGAAAGGAGAGTTATTTTTATGAAAAAGGTTTTCAAAAAAATCACTGCGGCGATATTGCTTTTAACTTTGTCACTGACCCTTTTTGGCTGCTCGCAAAATCAAAACGCCCCCGCTCCCCCGCCTGACGAGCCCTTATACGACGGGTTTTACGATCAGGCAAACTGGGAGATCATGACCAACAATAACGGCTCGTCGACCGACGCGGGAGAAAGCGCCGTAAGCCTATCAGACGGCTCGATAAAATTCTTCCGCGCCAATCAGGCGTACAGAATGGGCGACCACTCGTCAGAGCATCTGTCGTTTATGCTAAAGGCAACGCATAACTTCGATATCTGGTTCATGTCCACCACCAAGGACAACAACGTCAACCAAAGCGTAAGGCTGACGAAAACCGACGATCGGATATTCTTCGCTCTATCCACGGCGCCCTATCAATCGATAGCGGAAATAGGCTCAACCTTCGTTGACGGTGAGTACAACCAAATGGATATATTCTTCAAAAAGATGGATAATACGCTTTCGGTCGATATGAACGTCAACAAGCAAAAATGCGAAGTAACAAAAGGCACTATAGGCTCGGCAAACATAAGAAGCGGCGGCTTCGATCTCGAGCTACCAAGCGACTTTTCTTTGGGAGAATACGTCGTCGTTAAGGTCTGGTACGCCGACGATTACGTTCAATTTAAGCCCATAGCCAAAAAGAACGATTTAGATACTCTTATCGTAGCCGCCATAGGCGACTCAATAACCGAAGGCGCCGGAGCGACTGACTTTTACGCCGATTCCTACCCCAACCAAATGCAAACTCTGCTCGGCGGAGAATATAACGTTATAAACTTCGGAATGAGCGGAAGAACGGCAAGGGTAGACCTGCCTTCGTACGATTCCAACCCCATCGGTTGGGTAAAAAACCGCCAGTTTGCGGGTATAGCCAAACTCAAACCCGACATCGCTTTCATAAAACTCGGCAGCAACGATTCTAAGACCACCTATTCGCCGCTGACCACCAAGGAAAACTTCAAGGCGGCGCTGTCGGATATTATCAACAAATTGTATCAAGTCAACCCCGACATGGAGATAATCGTCTGCACTTCGGCTTACGCGTATAGTTCGGCTTACGACATAAGCAACGCCAACATCGAAAGTATTATCAATCCCGTGCAAAGGGAGTTGGCAAACGAAAACGGCTTGGCGCTTATAGATCTGCACGAGATAACCAAGGGAAAGTCAAAAATGTTCCCCGACGGCATTCACCCGAACACGCGCGGCTACGCCATGATAGCCGAAGTGCTTTCTAAGTATCTGACCGAAGGACAACTGACCAACAGCTTCCTTAACTCAATTGACCAAAAATACAACGACTGATAATCTCAACGGTAAAACGGCTCGGTATTCGAGCCGTTTTTTTGCCGCAATATTACATTTTTCGACCGATCGCGAGCATAAAAAAACTTTAAGGTCTTGAACTCACGCCCGTTTAGTGATATAATATTAAAAATAACTTGTAGCCCGAAAGATATTTCAACCAAGGCTACGGAGAATATTATGTATGAAATTTTGAAAAAACACCCCGAACTTGCGCCTTTTGAAGCCGACTTTCGCCTTCGCATGGAGCGTTACGACGAAAAACTCAAACAACTGTGCGGAAAAAAGACCAAGTTGATGGATTTTGCCTACGCGCATAAGTGGTACGGGTTCCACCATGAAAACGGAAAATGGGCGTACCGCGAATGGGCGCCCGCCGCGGATAAAGTTTACCTGACCGGCGACTTTAACAACTGGCACTGGACGGATACGCCGCTTACAAAACTCAAAAACGGCGACTGGGAGATAACCTTTCCCGAAGGCGTTATCGGCGCGGGAAGCAGAGTTATGACCATAGTCGACAACGGTGGAAAACTCACCCAACACATTCCCCTTTACGCTAAAAGGGTAATTCAGGACTGGGTAACGCAAAGTTGGTGCGCCGAAGTTACCGACGAGAGCGACTTCAAGTGGACGGACGACGGGTTTTATTCCGAACAGCCGCCCGTCATCTACGAAGCGCACGTCGGCATGTCCTCTAAGGACGAGCGCATTTCCACCTACCGCGAGTTTGCCGACGATATTCTCCCCCGAATAAAAGACGGCGGATACAACACCGTGCAACTTATGGCTGTAATGGAACACCCGTATTACGGCTCGTTCGGCTATCAGGTGAGCAGTTTTTTTGCGGCGTCGTCGCGTTTCGGCTATCCGGACGATCTCAGATATCTTATCAACAAAGCGCATAATATGGGGCTGAGAGTGCTGTTGGACGTAGTTCATTCGCACGCTGTTGCCAACACGCTCGAAGGCATCAACGAGTTCGACGGCACCGATTATCAGTTCTTCCATGCGGGTGATAAGGGCAATCACCCCGCTTGGGGCACAAAACTGTTCAACTATGACAAGCCCGAAGTCCTGCACTTTTTACTCAGCAACTTAAAGTTCTGGCTGGAAGAATATCACTTCGACGGCTTCCGTTTCGACGGCGTCACGTCCATGCTATACCATAGCCACGGGCTTGGCGAAGATTTTTCGAGCCTTGACTCATACTTTACCATGAATACCGACGTCGAGGCGGTCACCTATTTGCAACTTGCCAACACGCTTATTCATGAAGTCAAGCCCAACGCCGTCACCATCGCCGAAGACATGAGCGGCATGCACGGCATGTGCGAAACGGTGGAAAGCGGAGGCATAGGGTTCGATTCTAGGCTGGGTATGGGCTTACCCGACATGTGGATAAAACTCATCAAGGAACGCCCGGACGAATACTGGAATTTAGGCGAAATTTGGCATGAATTGACCAACCGCAACGCCAAGACCATCGCCTACGCCGAAAGCCACGATCAGGCGCTCGTCGGAGATAAGACCATTATCTTCCGCCTTGCCGACGCCGATATGTATTATCACATGACGCGCGACGACCATAACGCCGTTATAGATAGAGCCATGGCTCTACACAAAATGATTCGCCTTCTTACCCTTTCGGCAGGCGGCAGCGGATATCTTAACTGTATGGGCAACGAGTTCGGTCACCCAGAATGGATAGACTTCCCCCGAGAAGGCAACGGCAACAGTTTCAAGTATTGCAAACGGCAATGGAACTTGGTGGACGATCCGCAATTAAAGTATAAGTTTTTGAACGACTTCGATAAGGATATGGTTCGCACGGCGCTTTACTATCGCATTTTCGATCAGGAATACCCGTACCTTAAATGGCTGCACGAAGACGATAAGGTGCTTGCTTACGAGCGCGGCGGACTGCTGTTCGTATTCAACTTCTCGCCCGAAAAGAGTGTTACCGATTATTCCATTCCCGTAGGCTACGGCGAAGATTACGAAGTTCTGTTCTCGAGCGACGACTATCGTTACGGCGGATTCGGCAGAGTCTGGCGCCAGACGATAAGCGCCTTCGAGCCGGGAAGAGAAGGCAACTTCGTCAAACTCTATCTCCCCGCCCGCACCTGCACCATCCTTTGCCCCAAAAGCGTCATTTGACACTAACTGAAAAAATATTATAATCATTGTAAAAACGCTATTTCGGGTAAATCAAAAAAAACGGAACTTAGACGTAAAAAATCTAAGTTCTTTTTCTTTTTACAAAAATATATCATTTTAATGATAGTTTTTGTTGTATTCGTAGCATAATATATTGACAAGGTAACATTTTAATGATATAATGTTTGCAAGGATGGTGGAGTAATATGATTATTTATCACGGCTCAAAAGATATTATTGAAAAACCCGAATTCGGCAAAGGCTATAAAAGGAATGATTACGGGTT
>JAFVDA010000065.1 GCA_017478765.1 Clostridia bacterium | reverse complement strand
CGGAGACAAAAAAGTCGGTCATATCGTCCACACTCTCGCTCGTTCCCGTCTTGATCCATTCGGTAAGCGTGTTGAAAAGCGCGCCCGTATAAAAATAAATAGAGTATCTTTCGACGGAGTTTGCGGGCATATTGCCGGCAATAGCCGACTGAAAGTTGTTGAGTTCTTCTAAAACAAGCATGGATAAATTCGCCCTGTACAGTTCCATAAAATAATGAGCGTACATCTTAAAGTACACGAATATCCTTTTTACGTGACTGCGCGACTTATAATCTATGGTCGCAGGATCCCTATCCCCGCGGAAGCGCTCGAATACGTCGGAAATAAACACGGAAATAACGTCCTCTTTAGACTTATAGTTGCGATAAAACGACGCCCTTGCGACTTTTGCCGTTTCTATTATCTCGGTGACGGTTATGCCGCTAAGATCTTTTTTTTGCATCAGAAAGAAAAGCGCGTCGGTTATGCTTTGCTTAACGCGAAGATTTGCCTCCATTCTTTTATCCATAATACGCTCCGAATGATACAAATCATAGATAATTGTACCACTTTAACTATTGTATTCGTCACGAATAATTGATACAATTATATCACTTTTATTTTTGCTTGTCAATAAGTAAAAATTATGCGGGAGAGAAAAATGAATATCAAGATAACGTCCGATTCGACGTGCGATCTTAACAAGGATATCCTTGATAGGTTTAACGTATCCGTCGTTCCGCTCAACGTCGTAATGGGTAACGAAAGTTTTGTCGACGGCGTTTCCGTGACGCCCGAAGACATATTTGCGTTTGTCGAAAGGGAAAAGCAACTGCCTAAAACGGCGGCGCCGAGCGTGAACGCCTACGAAGATTTTTTTGAAACACTCTTAAAATCCTACGACCATATAATCCACTATTCGCTGTCGAGCAAGATCTCGTCGTCTTACGATAACGCCTGTTTAGCCGCCAAGCGGTTTGAGAAAAGGGTAACGGTCGTGGACTCTTTGGCGCTTTGCTCGGGGCAAGGCTTACTCGTTTTGACTGCGTGCGACCTTGTAGCCGACGGCAGAACTCCCGAGGAAATAGTCGATATTACTTCGGCGATCAGAGAAGACGTCGTCGTCACGTTCGTTCCCGATTCGCTCGACTATCTTCACAAGGGCGGAAGATGTTCGCTCGCGTCGCTCATCGGCGCTACCGTTTTGAAACTGCATCCGCTCATCGCCATGCGCGACGGCGATATGTTCGTCAAGAAAAAGTATATGGGCAATCTTGACGCTTGCATCAAAAAATACGTTGCGGATCTTGCGCAGACCTATCCGCTTTATAAAAAAGAGCGCGCAATCATAACTACCGCGCGGCTGGACGACCCTTTGAAAGAACGCTTTATTCAAGCCGTCAAAGATACTTTTGACTTTGAAGAGATACTTTTTTGCGACGCCGGCAGCACGATTACTTCCCATTGCGGTAAAAACACGTTCGCTCTGTTTTTCATTAAAAAATAAGTAGGTTTATAATAAAACAAAAATCCCTGACGTTCGTTTTTTGAACGTCAGGGATTTTCTTATTTTACGAAAAATCTCTGCAAATAAGCGTTTAACGCTATATTTAAGAGTGGAGAGTTGAAATGCGGATACGATAATTATATAATATGCCGCGACCACAACTCCACTCTCCACTTTCCACTTTCAACTTATTCTTCCGAAATGACCATACAGGGCATACCCCACTTGTCGGTAAGCGTGTACGTTCTGCCGTTTACGGTGACAGACGTTCCGTCGTTAAAGCGCAAGCCCATATTCTTAATATCGCCGTTGGCGTTATCATCGTTGGGATAGTTTACGCCATCCATGGAAATATGCGGGTAGATGATACCGTTTGCTAAATCGGTCACGTCAATGGTGAATGAAATACTCGTGGGAGTAACCGTTATCTCGGCAAAGTTATAGTCGCCTTCATCGCTGAAGAACCTGAACGTAGCGTTATCATAGCCGTACTGAACGCCGCTGAAAGCGTAATACACTCTGCCGTCCTTTTCGTAGACGTCGGCGGTGCGGATGTAGATATGCTTCTGAGCGTTGATGACGTAGGTCTTTTGCGCCGTGATAGACGAATTACCTTTCAACGTCGCCGTGACGTAGTTGTTTCCGCCTTGGAAGAACGTTGCGCTCGTATCCGCGCCCGTTATAGTTAAGTCGTACTCGTCGGAAGATAAAAGCATCTTTTCACCGTTTGACATGGTTGCGAGCACGGGAACGTTGACCGCCCGATAATCGTCGTAGATGTTGGCGGTAAAGTCGCCTATTTCGATCGCGGTGACAGTAGCCGTTGCGTCCACCGCCCTTCCTACGGAAGAAACCGACATATAGTCGACGTTTATGTTTGAAACCGCGCTGCCCCAGCAGTTTTTCTCGCCGTTCCTGCCGCTGACAAAGGCAAGCCTGATTTGGTTGACGCCGGCGCTCAAATTAACGTCGTCAAAGGATACTTCAGAGTATACGTTATACAGTCCTGCGTAGTTGGAACTCGGACCTACTTCTGGTAAAACGACGGTGTCGGGAATAGAAATTTTCACCCCGTTGACGTAGATATCGAGAATGGCGTTGAGTTTCAATTCTCTCATCAGATATCCGTCGTTTGAGTTGGAGCCGTTGACGTATACGCAGTAGCCGCTCGCCACCCTGAACGTCAGATTTGCTTTTGCGGAAAGCGTGCTGTTTAAGGTAAAAGTGAGCGTATCGCCGTTTTTGAAGTCGCCCGCAAATCCCGTGGTCGTACCTGCGGGAACGAGTTGCCCGTCGATCATCTGATACTCGTCTTCCGTGCCCGTCTTGCCCTTTCCCGTCAAAAGCGCGTCTTCGCCTTCGAGCGTCTTTTGGACGGTATAAGCCTTTTCGGCTATAAGATCGCCGTACTTGACGGAAATTTTCCCTGCCTTACCGATTGTAGCGACTTCCGAGCCGTTTACAAGTTCGTATTGTTTTTTGGATAACGCTTTAACCGAGCCGTCCTTGTAACGGGCGTTGACCGTAAAGGAAGCGGCGGTCAAAGGTCTGCCGTCGGTAACAACGACGTTGCCCGATATCTCTATATTTTGGATATTCGGGTCTATAGTCTGTTTGGAGCCGGAGTTGGAAGAAGAATCGGACGCGTTAGCGCTTTGGTCGGAACTTGCGGCTCTGCTTGCCATACCTACGGGGATAACCACGCTCGTCGCGACAACGGTAAGCGCAAGAATGACTATGGCTGCTATCTTAACCATTTTACCGACCTTTTTGAGTTTGCCGTCATCGGTCGCGGGGAAGAACAAAAAGCCCGCCCACAGTGCGAATCCGCCGACAGCCAAAAAGTCGAGCGCGAATACCACGACGTTCCACCAAGCGAAGGGATCTTTTGTTTGTTTCAAAGAGCCTAAATCGACTTCAAACGAAAGCGTCGAATCCAGTTTGCTCCTATCGAAGTTCTTGGCAAAAGTATAGGTGTCGACGTATGTGTAGATTATGTTTTTAGCCGAGCGTTGAGCGCACGCTATATCGGTTGCGTTCATGCTCATGCCGCTGTTTAATGAGTTATACGGGTTGAGCCACAGGTCGTTACCTGCGCGAACGCCTTGGGTGGAGTTCATTCCGCCTATGCCCTGACCGTCCGTCCAGTCGGTTATGACGCTGCCCTTAAAGCCCCATTCTTCTCGTAATATCTGGGTGAGCATAGCGTAGTTAGCGCCCGACCATACGGCGCCCACTCTGTTGAATGCCGACATTATCGCGTTGGCGCCGCCTTCCTTGACGGCTATCTCGAACGGACGGAGATAGTTTTCACGAAGGTTTTGTTCCGTAAGCCAGGTGTTGACGTTTCTCGGATTTGGACCTTCTTCACTGCAGGCAAAGTGCTTTAAGTAGCAGTAGAGTCCGTTTATCTTTGCGCCCTTGATGACGTTTGCGGCAAGGTAGCCCGACAAAACGCCGTCTTCGGAATAATACTCGTAGTTTCTCGCGTTGTACGCCGAACGGTGAAGGTTTACGCCGGGAGCGTACCAACCGTTACAACCGGTGTTGGCGGCTTCCGCGCCCATCGACAAGCCCATTTGGAGCATCATGGATTTATTCCAGCTGCACCCCATAAGGTCTTCGCTGGGGAACGCCGTCCATTGCGACGTGTCGGGAGCCTTTCCGCCCCAGTTACCGGACAGGGAGTTCATATTGAACCCTGCGGGGCCGTCGTAATCGGTGAAGAGCGGTTTGCCGACCGAAACGACTTCGACCGTTCTGAATCCGCCCAGTTCTACGAGCGATTTGAGT
>JAFVDA010000064.1 GCA_017478765.1 Clostridia bacterium | reverse complement strand
TGAGTTCGCTCGCGCTCATCTGCGCGATAAATCTGACCCATTCATCGCTATAATAGTCGGAAAGTTTTTCAACCAGTTGTTCATTGAGGACCAGTTTGCCGCCGTTACCGCGTAGGTCGCTTGTATTAGCCTTGCCGCCGCCTTCCAGAGTGAACAGAAACTCGTTGGCGTTTTGCGAAGTCGCAGGTTCCCCGTCAACGTCGAAAGCGTTGTTGATAAACCTTGACGCGGTGGAAACAGCCGAAGAACTCGGGCTCGGGGAGTGCTGTCTCGGGAAGGTGCCCGCAAAGTCGTTACGGGACAAATATCCCGTGGTGATACCTGCGTTCGAGCCGTCGATGGGAATACCCGTGTAAGCCGTTTCGCCGGTCAATCTCGTAACTATCTCGTTACCCGTAACGGCGTCGGTCGCAAGGCGCAAACCGCTGCAATTATAAGTAAGCGTCGCCCTGTCGCAATCGGCGATAGTGTGCGCGTCCGTGCGGAGCGAAAGGGTAAACTCGCCCGCGTCAATTTCGTAGCCCGTAAAATCGTTACGGTTGCGGTCGTAGCAGTCGAAACTTGCCAGATCCCTTGCCGTGACGTTAAGAGTAAGCGTCTGCGACATACCGGGTTCCAAAGTTTCGGTCTTGGCAAAGTCAACGAGATTGACTTCCGCCTTTTCGACGCCGCCTTTGATATATTTAGGGGTGTAGTACAGTTGAACTGTATCCTTACCGCTGACAGAGCCCACGTTCTCGACGGCTACCGTCACGGTTATCTTGGTGTTCTCGTCGATAGTGGAGCCGACGGGCAGGGATATATCTCTTACCGTCCAGTTAAACTCGGTGTACGAAAGTCCGTAACCGAAAGGATATTGAACCACTCCGTCGTAACCGCGACCGAATTTGTTCGTGACCGAACCGAAATAATTTTCCGCGTCGGCGGTTTCGTACCACTTGTAGCCAATATAGATATCGTCCGAATACTGTACGCTGCCGCTTGCGACTTCGTGGTCGGCAAACGACGGTTCGTACGACGACGAATAAACGTAGGTATCGGAGAGTTTACCCGAAGGGCAAACTTCCATTTCCTCGCCGTCTTCGCTCGTCTTATATCCTTTGAGAATGGACGGTATAGCCCTTGCGCCCGATTGACCGGGCAGTCCTACGAACAGACAGGCGTCCACCGTGTCGTCAGCCAAAAAACCGCAGTGCATGGTGTTGGTCGTGTTGAGAAGAACTATGACCGTGGAAAAGTTATCGCGGAGCATTTGCAAAGTGGCTTGCTCCTTGTTTGTTATATCGAGATAGGAAGTAGGTATCTCGCCGACGTTCTCGCCGCCGTCTCTGCTTAAAACGAATAGCGCGACGGAAGAAAACTTCTTTGCGTCGGCAAGCAACGAATTGAATGCCGAAACGTCAGGCTCGTTCAGATTGTAAACGGTGCTCGAACTTACCGAAGCGGTACGAACGCCCGAAAGCCCGTCATATACCCTTATGATGTTCTCGTTATACTGAATACCCGCGTCCCTGAGCGCGGAAAGAAGGGTTACTCTCGCCTTGTTGGATATGGTCGACGAACCGCTCCCGACGCCCTTCAACAAAAAGCCTTCGTCGGTCGCGCCGTATCCGAAAACGTTGATCTTGTTAAAATCACTGCCGAGCGGCAAAACGTCGTCCTCGTTTTTCAAAAGAACGATACTGTCCTCCGAAAGATTTTGAACGAGCGCGTCGCTCTGCGCGAGAACGGCTTGCTGTTCCTCGCTTATGACCTGTTCTCCCGTAGCCTTGAAATAGTTGTTAATGATGGGTTGCAAGGGTCCTAAAACCACGATGTTGACGGCTAAAAGAATTGCCGTAACGACGCTTGCGACCACGATGAAAGGGATCTTCTTTTTCATTTCTTCTCCTGTCGATACCCGTTTTAGGGATACCATTTGGTTTTTGTTTTGGCCGAAAAACCGAAAAATTTTTTGGCTCGATTCGACCTACCTTTTCATTATATCAAATATTTTACCGCTTGACAATACCTATTTTGAAATTTTACTTTTTAATAAAAAGTAAAGTCGTCCGACAAACAAAACAAAAAACGCCCGCGACAAGACAAACGTTCGCTATAAAAATAAAGGCTAACGAGTATTTTCGTTAGCCTTTTACATTATTAAAAATCTACCTTATTAAAACGCCCGCGCGGAAAATTACACTTATCGTATAAAAGGTATTCCGCTATTATTTCTTAAAACGCGACCACCACTTATCGAAGGCGTCGAGAATGTCCTTGACCGTATGGGGATCGTCAGTATCGACGAGATACATAGGCTTTGCTCCGCTATAAGGGATATCCTCACATAATCCGAACTGCTCGAGCGGCGGAATGATTTTAACTAAAAATCGGTCGTCGTATATCCCGCCGAAAAGTTTACCTTTATAGTATAGAAGGTATTCACCCATCATCTTTTTATAAGTAACGTCACCTACAAGACCGGTCAAATCAAGAACGTAGGTTAAAAATTCTTCGGAAGAAGCCATAATTATTTACCACCTTTTTTAAGCGCTGAGTTTCGCTAAACGATTTTGTTTTACGAAAAATCTATCCTTAATATGATAAAAATATACCAAATACTCGCGGTGTTGTCAATATGTAATTTATATAATAATCTAGTAAAATCCGAGCGGACACACAAGTTATAACGTGAGCGTCAGCCAACTATAATTTTCAAATTCGCTATTCAAAAAAGAGAATAATTAAACGATAATAAATTCAGCGCTTTAAGCGGCGACTTTCCACCCGTTCGAGCCCCTCTTTGGTTTTACCAAAAAAAGAGTGCCGTTTGGCACTCTTTTTTTGGTGGACTTGTGCGTGTGAAATACGCACTCAGGACACCACCCGTTTTCAGGGCTCCCGCAAAGCTTTTGCAAAGCAAAAGATTTGTGGGAAAAGGAGCAACCGACCGTAAAGTCATAGCCACCTGCATTTTTGAAGGTGGCTGACAAAAGGTCGCGTTGCGACGTGGTGGATCCGGAGGGACTCGAACCCACGACCTCATGCATGTGAAGCATGCGCTCTAACCGGCTGAGCTACGCATCCAAAAATATTCGGTTTAACAAAAAGGGTTATCCTCGCCCTTTTTCTACACTCATATTTTACTCTATCGAGCCGATAAAATCAACTGCTTTTTGCGGTTTATATAAAAATTTTTGTCGTATACCCGATTTTTTAACTAAATGTTTTTCACAAACGATAAAATCGACCGATACGTAAATATTAACATACTTACCGTATCGGTCGATAAATTTAATCTTCAAGTTTGATTATTTTGTCGTAAACGACCGTCTTATTTTCGTTCAAATCG
Source organism: Clostridia bacterium (assembly GCA_017478765.1). Taxonomy (GTDB): domain Bacteria; phylum Bacillota; class Clostridia; order Christensenellales; family Borkfalkiaceae; genus UBA4636. The sequence goes on along the minus strand of JAFVDA010000064.1, from coordinate 7,865 downwards.
CCGTCCAAGTGATAGTGCCCGAAGTACCAGTGCCCGTATCTGACGTTTTCTTCAAAATAATTCAAAACGGCGTTTTCGGGATAGGTGCCCGTCTGAAACATTCGTTTATTAAGCGGCGGGTAGTATAGCGCGCGCTCGTCGCACGAGTGGGTAACGATATAATCCACTTTGAAGTTTACCGCGCGCAAGTTCTTGACGGCTTCTAAAACGTCTGCGTGTGAAGGCACTTCTTCTTCCCACCAACTTACGCCTTCGGTTCGGCACATTCTGTCGATACTCGTCGCCCCGCCTAAGGTCAAAAAGGTCTTTCCGCAAATATCGTATATCTGTCCGCGCATCAAATGAATGATATTGTCGCTTATTTTGTGGATCTTGCCGCCATTCCACACTTCAACGGGATATTCCGATAAAAGCGTAAAATTCTCGTGATTGCCGTCCACAAAAAGCACGGTATAAGGCAAACTTTCGTATGGCGCAAGGTCTTTTTCGAGCGTGGCTTTGTTCCAAACTGCGCCGAAGTCGCCGGCAACGATAACGTAATCGTCACGAGTGAGCGTCGGGTTTTTCTTGGCAAAAACGCGCAGTTTGGCAAAATCCATAGCGCCGTGAGTGTCTCCGGTAATAAAAATCATAGTAACGTCCCCTTGTGTAAAATAATATCGGTAATAAACGCGGTATAAGGTTTATTAAACTTTCCCTATATATACAATAACATATTTTTTTCGTAAAATCAATACGTTTTTTATAATTTTGTTCGCCTTAAAAAAACAATTTGATAAATTTGTCTTGCAGAACGGTTTTTCAAACAAAAAAAACGGCTTGGATAAAACCAAACCGTTTATAACTTAACTAAAAACTTAAGCGTTTCTGTTAGCAACCTTTACGCCGGGGCCCATGGTGCTTGCCAAGGTAATACTCTTGATGTATTGACCTTTAGCGGCAGCAGGTTTAGCCATGACGATGGCTTCAAACAAAGCCGTATAGTTCTCAACAAGTTTTTCCTTCCCGAAGGACTTCTTGCCGATAGGGCAGTGAATGATGGCGGTCTTGTCGAGCCTGTACTCAACTTTACCGGCTTTAACGTCCTTGATAGCCTTGGCAACGTCCATGGTGACGGTACCCGACTTGGGGCTCGGCATCAAGCCCTTAGGACCTAATACCTTACCTATTCTACCGACAACGCCCATCATATCGGGAGTGGTGATAACGACGTCGAAATCGAACCAGTTTTCCTTTTGGATCTTGGCTACGAGTTCTTCGGCGCCAACGTAATCTGCGCCTGCAGCGGTGGCTTCGTCAGCCTTTTCGCCTTTTGCAATGACCAAAACTTTGACCGTCTTACCCGTTCCGTTAGGAAGAACCAAAACGCCACGGACCTGTTGGTCGGCTTGTTTAGGGTCTACGCCCAAACGGACGTGAAGTTCGATGGTTTCGTCAAACTTTGCTTTTGCGGAACCGAGAACGATGTCCATCGCTTCTGCGGGTTCGTAAAGTTTAGCGCGTTCGTACGTCTTTTTGCTGTCTATATAATTCTTACCGTTTTTCATATTAAAACCTCCTGTGGTTACGCAAGTTCGATAAACTTTAATCCATCGAACTCTCCCACTATTCTCCTTTACTCTTCGACGGTCACGCCCATGCTGCGAGCGGTGCCTGCGACCATGCTCATGCACGCTTCCAAAGAAGCGGCGTTGGTGTCGACCATTTTGGTTTTAGCGATCTCCTCAACCTGCGCCTTGGTGAGCTTTGCCACCTTGACCTTGTTGGGGGTGCTGCTGCCCGACTCTATTCCGCAAGCCTTTTTGATAAGGACGGGAACGGGAGGGGTTTTCAAAATGAACGTAAAGGATCTATCCTGATAGATAGTGATAACTACCGGGATTATTAAACCGGCTTGCTGTTGAGTTTTAGCGTTAAACTCTTTGGTAAATCCGGGAATGTTGATACCGTAAGGTCCCAACGTGGAGCCTACGGGTGGGCCCGGAGTTGCCTTGCCGGCGGGTAATTGAAGTTTTACTACAGCCGTAACTTTTTTTGCCATAAGATGCCTCCTATTGTGGTAAAAACAAGATATTATGAAAAGGAATTTAATATCTCTCCCACGTATATTAACACGAAGTTATAGGGTGTTTTCCGTTAAACCTCGGTTAAAATCAAATTTAAGTAAAGCGCTCGCCTATATATTATATAATTTGAAACGCGAGAACTTTTACGCTTGCTCTACGTCGACTTTGATAAGATCGACGAAGTTTAATTCTATGCTGGTCTCTCTACCGAACACTTCAACCTTGACCATAGCCTTTTGCGCCGCTTCGTTGACCGACACAACCGTGCCGATAAACGAGGCCATCGCGCCGGACGCTATCTGAACAGTGTCGCCCTCTTTGAGCGCAAGATCGATAACCACGTCTCTATCTATGCCCAGCCTTTGCACCTCTTCGGTGGTCAGCGGCATAGGACGGCCTTGCGGACCTACGAAGCCCGTAACGCCCCTCGTGTTGGTTATCATGTACCAATAGTCGTTAGAGTAGTTCATCTTCAAGAAGACGTAACAAGGGAAGCGTTTTCTTTCAACTATCTTCTTCTTGCCGTTCTTCTCTTCGATAGTTTGCTCAGTGGGGATCTTGATCTCGAAGATAACGTCGTTTAAGTTGTTGTTTTCGATAAGTTTCTCCAAACCCGACTTGACTAACGCTTCGTAGCCCGAACGGGTATGTAAAACGTACCAACTTGCAGTTTCAACGCCCATTTGCCGCTCCTTATCTTACAGGTTGGAAGTAAGAAGATTCATCAATTCAGACAACCCGAGATTGAGCAACGTAACGATCACCATAAAGAACAAAACTACGCCCAAAACTACGCCCGTCTGTTTGACGACCGTTGAAAATTTAGGCCAAGTGACCTTTTTAAGTTCGGCGAACATACCCGAGAAGGTGTTCTTGAACCATCTGCCTATTCTTACGAAGAAGTTGGGTTTAGCGTTCTTGTCCTTCTTTTGAGGTTTGGTTTCCGTCGTTTTAACGTTCTTTTCACTCATAATACAAAACTCCGTTGATTACTTGGTTTCTTTGTGAGCGGTGTGTTTTTTGCAGAACGGACAATACTTGTTGAGTTCAATCCTGTCAGGGGTGTTCTTCTTGTTTTTGTAAACGTCATAATTCCTTTGTTTACATTCGGTGCACGCAAGCGTGATTCTTGTTCTGACTCCCTTTGCCATATCATTTGCCTTCCTAAAAAATTAACACCCCCGCTTTGAAGGTGCTATACTATTCTACTATAATATATAATAATTGTCAAGCAATTTTACGAAATTTTGTGATTTTTCAGAGCGCCGCTCAAAACCCGTTAAAAACCACAATATAAACGGTATCGGATAGCCTCCGATACCATCATATTGTTTCTAAACGTAAAAGTTTATCGTTTTTAATGAAAAAACTTGGCTTTTTATCTCCGCTGATTTTACTAAACGGATAAGAGGTTATTTTGCAAGCGACTCTTCGATAAGCGCTATTGCGTCGACGCCTATAAACTTTTTGTTCTCGACCAAGCCGTGCTGTTCGGCGCATTGGTCGATAAGTCTTTTTGCGTACTTGACCGCTCTACCCGATTTGATACGGATAAGCACCGGCACGGGTTCGTAAGTCTTTTTGTCGCTTACGTCCTTGCAGTGGAACTTGGGATCGGTGGTCGCTATATCCATGTTGAGATACAGTTTGAGCGTCTTGCCCGCGACAGACAATTTGACGAACTGCAGCCTTCCTTTGTTGATGGAGTCGAACTTTTTGGAAATTCTCGATTTGAGTTTTTTGAATCTCAAAGCGTAATTTTTAAGATCGTCGTACCAGTCCTGAATGATTTCGCTCGAAGCCATCATCTTCTGAGCAAAACTCTTGTTGACGTATCTTTCCTTTTTGACGGGTTCTTCGATGGGAAGAGTATCTTCGACCTCCGCTTGCTCTTCCGCTTGTTCGGTCGGCTCTTCCGTTATCGGTTGTTCTTTTTGTTGAGCCTCGACGAAAGCGCCTTGCTCGGTCGAACCCTCGAACGGAGCGTTGTTGCCGCCGACGACCTTAATAAGCCCCTCGGCTATCAACTGCTCGGTTGACTCGTAAGGCTTATGATAGTCCTGCGCTATCGACTCTCCCTTGGTAAGCCCGAGGCTTGCCATCAATAGGTCGATAAGTTCTTTAGCGTGTTTTACGCCCCTGTCGCTCTTGACCTTTATGCCGAAAGGCGTTTCGGCGTACTTGGCGTATTCGGACGCGTCGAACTGAAAGTATTTTGTCGGGGAGAAGGTTTGCTCGTCCTTCGGATCGAGCGCAAGGTACATAACGAGCGTCTTGCCCCTGATAACCATTTTGACGAGTTTCTTTCTACCCTTATTGAAAGAGTCGTAATTCCAGCTGACTCTCGACTTGACGCCCTTATAGGAGAGCAGGTAGTTCTTGATCTCGGTATAGTAATCCTGGTTGGGGTTTTGCGTCTGAATGAGTTTTGCCGTAAAGGATTTGCGGTAACGGATAACAAGCCCGTTCTCGTCGAGAACGACTTCTTCGTCTTCTTCCGCTTCTTCCCGTTCGTTCTGAGCCTCGGCGGTAGCGTCGTAGGCGGCGACCTCTTCTTCCGCGGGAGCGGGTTGTTTGGATTCCTGTTCGGTCGGATACCTGTCTACGTAAACGATCTTGACCGTTTGCTTGGCGGCGTCCGTTCCTTCGGGAACCATGACAACGCCTTCGTTATCGATATCGACTTCCTCTACGATAGCCAAATACTTCTTTTCATTTTCCGACATTGAAAAGCACCTCGCTTCAGTTTTTACGCGCGTTTTTACACACGCGGACGTATTTATTCGTGTTTATTATATAATATAAAAGGCGAATAATCAAGCCCTTCGCGAAAAATAATTTCAAAATTTTCAAAAAAAGTTGGGCTATAACCACGTTTTCGGTAGTTTTTTCCAAAAACGAACTCAATTTTGTTGCTTTTGAATTAAAATAAGACTACAATTTGTTACTGTGCGAAAAAGCATGGCGGCAGGTCGTTCGTTTTTTGAAAACCCATTCAAAACTGCTCGCCGCGCGCTCGTTACTATTTTATTAAAAAGAGATGATTTACTATGGATCAACAAACTATATTCTTACTCTTGTACCTTGCGCTTGCAATCGCTATAGGCTTGGTGCTTACAAGACTGTTCAAACTGATACATATCCCCAACGTCACCGCCTATCTTGTGGCGGGGCTTTTGATAGGTCCGTATTCCTTCGGCATAATGCCCGAGCAAGCGCTCAAAACGCTCGATCTTTTTTCGACGATTGCCCTTGGATTTATAGCGTTCTCGATAGGGTTTTCCTTCAAGATAGACAATCTTAAAAAACTCGGCGGAAAGATATACACTATAACCGTCGTTCAAGCGCTGTTTACGGCGTTATTGGTCGACTTAGCGATGTTTATCGCCTATTTGTTCGGACTTGTGGAACTTCCGCTCGTGTTCGTGTTCGGCGCCATCGCTACGGCTACCGCCCCCGCGGCTACGTTACTCGTAGTCAAACAATACAACGCGCATGGACCCGTCACGGATACGCTCCTTCCCGTCGTCGCCATAGACGACGCTATCGGGCTTATCGTATTCGAGTTGTCGCTCTCCGTTGCCAAGACCATCGCAACCGACGTGCCTATAGACTTCGTGAGCGTTATCCTTCGCCCGCTCGGCGAGATAGGGCTTTCGCTTGCGATAGGCGCGGGGCTGGGGTTCGTTGTCGCCATGGCTGAAAAAATATTCTTATCCCGAGCAAACCGCTTGACCATAATAATACTATGCGTGTTTACGGGCGTAGCGCTATCAGAACTAATGCACCTGTCGAGTTTGCTGCTGTGCATGTCCATCGGCGCGGTGTACTGCAACTTCGATAAACACCCCGAAAAGGTAATGGACGTTTACGACCGCTGGACGCACCCGCTCTACGTTTTATTCTTCGTTATATCGGGCGCAAAACTCGACGTTAGGATAATTGCTTCCGTGGGAATAATCGGCGCAATATATCTCGTCGTTCGCTCGTTGGGAAAGTACGAGGGCGCAAAGATAGGGTCTATTCTCGGCAAAGCGCAGCCGGAAGTCAAAAAGTACCTTGGGTTGACCTTGCTCCCTCAAGCGGGCGTAGCCATAGGTATGACGCAAATAGTGTCCGCCGATCCCGCAATGGCGGCTTACGCGCCGATAATAAACACCGTCGTTTTGAGCGCCACGCTCATATATGAGTTGGTCGGTCCGTTGATCACCAAGTGGGCTCTCACTAAGGCGGGAGAGATACAAAAGGAACTCCCCAAAAAACCCGATTCGCCCGCCGCTCCGCCGACCGCTCCCGACCAAGCGACTCAACAATAAGACGTAAGTTCTATCGCCCCGACCGCCGAAAGAGATCTCGTCCGGATCGGGGCGAATTTTTCAAAAAACACGCGTTTACGGACTTATAGACGGGTTTTTATAACTTGACTTTAAGCGAACGCGACAAGAGATAAGGGCGGTTTTTAACGCGAAAATTTCCGCTATGCGATGATTTTTGAAAAAATACTGCTCAAACTGTTGCAAATAAAGCGATAAAGTGATACAATAAACTGGTCTTACGGGGGTATAGCTCAGTTGGTAGAGCGCTTGAATGGCATTCAAGAGGTCGCCGGTTCGACCCCGACTATCTCCACCAAAAAAAACGACTGCACTATGTGTGGTCGTTTTTTTGTTTGGTGGAATTCAAATTCGCTTGCGAATTTGTTATAATTCGCAACTTTAGTTGCGTTATAATTCGTGCCATACGGCGCGTTATAATTATTCGCTTGAAAAGCGAATTTGAAAATTATAATTCGCTCCCTTCGTTCGCTCAAATGATAGCGCCTTACAGGCGCATTATAGTTCGCTTTACGCTCACATTATAACTCGCGTTCCGCTCGAATCATAACTTGCGGATATTTGTTATTATATGTTGCGTTTCACGCAGTTTATTATGACAAATAAAATATAACTATGCCGCAAGGCATAATATAACTTTACGGCAACGCCGTAAAATATAACATCTCGGTTGCTTTTTCAGTCGGAGGTTTGTCTTAAATGAGTCGCGAGCGCAATTAACGTTTCGCGATCCTTTTGGTTAAGTTGACGGAATAAAGAAACTATCTTAGATTCATCGGCGTCGTCCGAACAGTTATCGAAAAACTCGGATAAGGTTATTCCAAATGCGTCGCATATCCTATCGAGCGTGTAGAGGCTTGGCATGGTTTTACGGGTAAACATATTCGACATTGTAGATTGCGACACCATCGCTTCTTCGGAAAGTTTATAGATTGTCCAATTGCGCTCTTTTCTTAACCTGTTTATTTTTGCTAAAACGTCTATCATAATTTCACCCCACCCCATTTATATAATATTGTACTATACATTTGTATAATATTTATGCCCCATTTGCGTTGACAAATATCACCCAAATGTGATATATTAAATATAATTTTCAAACAAGGGAGCAAATTATGAAAAGACTTTTAACTATTTTAGCATTAAGCGTTGTTCTTGGCGTTTGCGCCGTCGGTCTTACCGCTTGCGGAGAGACGGATAAAGCAGATAACCGTGACGAACAAATAGTCGGCGTTTATAATACGTACGTTGCTTACGCGGAAGCAAACGGAAGGACTCCGCTATCTTACGAAGATTGGCTCAATTCTATAAAGGGCGAACGCGGTGAGAAAGGTCAGGACGGTAAAGACGGTCGCGACGGTAAAGACGGAACAACGCCGACCGTAGAGATAAGCGCCGACGGCTATTGGGTAATAAACGGAGTAAAGTCAACCGTAATGGCGCAAGGTCAGAACGGTAAAGACGG
>JAFVDA010000063.1 GCA_017478765.1 Clostridia bacterium | reverse complement strand
CACGGACAGGTTCTTGCCCGATAAAGCCATAGACCTTATCGACGAAGCGTGCGCGCTCGTCAAGACGGAAAACGACTCTATGCCCGCCGAAATGGACGATTTGCGGCGTGGTATCATACAACTTGAGATCGAAAAGAAGGCTCTCGAAAAGGAGACGGACGAACTATCCAAATCAAGGCTTTCGGACATCGAGAAAAAACTTGCCGAGCAAAACGAAAAATTCAAAGCCATGTCGGCAAAACTCGAAAAGGAAAAGTCCGTAGTCGAAAAAATCAAAAAATTGCGTGAGAATATAGCCGACGTAAACGCGAAGATAGCCGAAGCCAAGAGAAAGTACGAACTCGATCTTGCGTCCGAACTTATTTACGGGGAACTTCCTAAACTCGAAAGGGAGTTGCAGGAAGCGGAAAGTTCGGTTTCCGGTGACGACGATAACCTTATCACCGACAGGGTGAACGAAGAAGAAGTCGCAAAAATAGTCGCTAAATGGACGGGTATACCCGTAAACAAACTTTTAGAGGGCGAGCGCGAAAAACTCTTGCGTTTGGAAAGCGTGATGCACGAGCGGATAATCGGTCAGGATGAAGCCGTCAAACTGGTGAGCGAAGCCATTCTTCGTTCGCGAGCGGGCGTTGCCGACCCCAACAAGCCAATAGGTTCGTTTATGTTCCTCGGCCCCACGGGCGTAGGTAAGACAGAACTTGCAAAAACCATCGCGAAGACCCTGTTCGACGACGAGCGCAATATAATAAGAATAGATATGAGCGAGTATATGGAAAAGTTTTCCGTTTCAAGGCTCATCGGCGCGCCTCCGGGATACGTCGGCTACGACGAAGGCGGAGAACTTACCGAAGCCGTCAGAAGAAAACCTTACTCGGTCGTTTTGTTCGACGAGATCGAAAAGGCGCATAAGGACGTATTCAACATACTTTTGCAGGTGCTTGACGACGGCAGACTTACCGATTCGCAAGGTCGCACCGTCGACTTTAAGAATACAATTATCATAATGACTTCAAACTTAGGTTCGGAATATCTGATGTCCTACGGCGATTTCGACTTCGATCGGGAAAAGGTAAATTCTGCGATCGACGGACTTTTGAAAGCCAACTTCCGCCCCGAATTTTTGAACAGGCTCTCGGCTATAGTCCACTTCAGACCGCTCTCGGAAGAAGATGTCAAAAAGATAGTGGATCTTATGCTCGTCAAGTTGAAAGCAAGGCTTGCCGAAAGAAGAATAGACCTCTTCGTCACCGATTCGGCGAAGAATTATATCGTCGATTACGGCTACGATAAGGATTTCGGCGCGAGACCTTTGAAGCGTTTTATCGAATCCACGGTTGAAACCATGGTCGCTAAAAAGATGATCGCAGGCGAGGTCGCGAGCGGTTCGCTTATAACCGTCGACAGGGACGGCGATCAACTGGTCATAAGATAAAAGTCCCGCTATAGGTCGATTATCAACCATGTATCGGAATAAAGACTGCTGCTAAACGCGCGCTTTTTGCGCCGTTTGTAGCAGTCTTTTTAATATAGAAAGACGGCAGACGTGATACAATCGTCTATATTTTTGTATCAAGTAATTTTCAAAAACCCGCCAAAAGTTTGACATTGCGCCGCGCGATTGTATATATTTATCTTAAAGTTGAGTTATAAACTCGAATAATCAACCAAACGGAGAAAATAAATGAAATACGTATTGTACAATCCTATGTCAAATAACGGTCAGGCGGACGAACAAGTCAAACCATTCATCGAAAAGTTGGGCGAATGTGAAAAAATGGACGTTACGAAAACCCAAGTCCGCTCGCTCGTAGAAGGCTTGACGGCTGAAGACGAGGTTTATCTTTTAGGCGGCGACGGCACGCTCAACAGATTTGCCAACGACGTTTACGGTCTGGATATTGAGGCCGCGGTATACTTTGCGCCCACGGGCACGGGTAACGACTTTATCAACGACGTCAAGGATAAAATGAGCGGGGAATACATAAAAATAAACGAGTACGTAAAAAATCTTCCTTTAATCGAAGTCAACGGCAAGACCTATCGTTTTATAAACGGCGTAGGTTACGGCTTGGACGGCATGTGCTGTCAGGTAGCCGACGATATGAGAGCGGCGGGCAAGGATAAGATAAATTATACTTTCATCGCAATCAAACTATTGCTTAAAGACTATAAGCCTTTGAGCGCTAAAGTCGTCGTCGACGGTGTTGAAAAAACTTACGATCACGTTTGGATATTGCCCACTATGAAGGGTAGGTTTTACGGCGGCGGAATGATGGTCGCGCCCGAGCAGGACAGGCTGGATAAGGAAGGCAAAGTCACCGTCCTTATCGCCCACTCGAAATCCAGACTTAAAACCTTTCTCAACTTCCCAAAGATAAAATCGGGCAAGCACTCCAAACTTAAAATGTGTGAGACGTTGACGGGTAAGGAAGTTTACATCGAATACGAACGCCCAACCGCCATGCAGATAGACGGCGAAACGGTAAGAGACGTAAAGTGCTGCACCATCAAGGCTTGATATTAGTATGATGGAACTTATATGTATAATCGGCTCGGCGGTGATAACCGGGCTGTTATGCTATTTTTGCGGATGGTACGAGTCGGTCGGCGGCATAGTCGGAACGGCGTTTGCGTTCGTAGGATTTTACATTGCCGTGATGGCGCTCGTATTCGTTATAGCGTTTTTCTTATCGGCGATAGTCGATATAAGTAAACCCGTGAAAAAACCGAGCAAATTTTATACTTTCGTGTATCATCTGTTTTTGAGTTTTTTGATAAGGCTTTTCAGGGTGAAACTTATCGTCGAGGGCGAAGAGAACTTGCCCGAAGGTAACGCCTTGTTCGTCAGTAATCACCGATCCATTCTGGATCCTATGCTGTTAGCGAACAAGTACAAAAGCCGCAGGATATTGATGATATCCAAACCGCAGAATTTCAGGATACCGATAGCGGGCGGAACCATTCATAAGGCGGGCTATATGTCCGTGGACAGGGAGAACGATAAAGAGGCGTTGAAAACCATTCTTCGCGCCATTAAGTACGAAAAGGAAGGTTATTCGGTCGGCGTATGTCCCGAAGGCACCCGCAACAAGACGAGCGTAAATTTGATGGAATTCCGTCACGGCTCGCTTAAAGTCGCCACAAAAGCGAATAAGCCTATAGTCGTTTGCGTGTTCCACAATACGCAAAAGGTCATGAAAAATCTTCCATTCAAGCGGACAAAGGTTTATCTGCACATACTAAAAACAATATATCCCGAAGAATATCAAGGCAAGACCACTTTGGAGATAAGCGATTATTGCCACGAGATAATGCAGCGGGATATCGACGCTTTCGAGAGCGCCAACCATTGATTTTTTAGGATTATAAATATGAAAATTTGCATTTACGGCGCCGCCAGCCCGATTATTTCCGACGAGTACAAAAAAAGCGCCTTTGAGTTAGGCAAAATGCTTGCCGAAAAAGGTCATACTCTCGTGTTCGGCGGAGGCAAAAACGGAATAATGGGCGAGTGCGCCAGGGCGTTCACGTCGGTAGGCGGGGAGATAATAGGGATTGTCCCCAAGTTTTTCCGCGAAACCTACGCCGAAACGCTTTACGACAAGTGCTCGAAAGTCGTTTGGTGCGACACTATGTACGAGCGCAAGCAAATAATGGAAGAACTTGCCGAAGGCTTCGTGATAGCCCCGGGCGGTGTGGGAACTTACGACGAGTTTTTTTCCGTTTTAACTACCAAACAACTGGATCGCCACAGAAAGCCCATCGCCGTCTTCAGCCCGTTCGGGTTTTACGACGGGTTTACGCAGGTTTTCGATAGAGCGGTCAGGGAGATGTTCGTGCCCGAAGGGTGCATGGAACTTTTCAAGCGTTTTGAAGACGCCGCCGCGCTGGTCGAATATATAGAGTCCGACCAAGCCGAAAACTATAAACCCGTAAATTTGAAACGCGGCTAAAAAATATTACTTTCGGAGAAATAAAAATGAGTGATTGCAATCATAACTGCTCGTCTTGCGCTTCGGGATCCTCGTGCGGCAAGAAGGGCTTGGATAAGGAAAAATTAAACGCTTTAAGCACCGTAAAAAAGGTTTTCGCCGTAGTGAGCGGAAAAGGCGGAGTCGGCAAGAGTTTGGTGACTTCAATGCTCGCCGTCGAAGCCAACAGGCTGGGGCTTAAAACGGGCGTTATCGACGCAGACGTTTTGGGACCTTCCATTCCCAAGGTCTT
>JAFVDA010000062.1 GCA_017478765.1 Clostridia bacterium | reverse complement strand
TTCGTCGCGGACTGTCTTTTGATTTATATGGAAAAAAGCAAAATGCCCATAGCGAGCGAAAAGCGAGCCAAATCATATAATGAGGACTTTTGACTGTTGCCCTATTAGGGCAACTCCAACCGTTAACGGTTGGTCAAAACGTCTCGTTTGCTGTAATAGCGGACTGTCTTTTGATTTATATAGGGAAAAGCAAACTGCCCATAGCGAGCGAAAAGCGAGCCAAATTATATAATGACGACGAAAAAAAACGTAACCAACGGACAAACAAAAAAAGCCCCTTCGGCAAGCCTTGAGTTAAAGGCGACCGAAAGGGCTTTTTCGTTGGATTTCTTTTTTTACGCCGCCATGTGACTGAACGGTCTGTAGGTAAACGTATAGAATGTCACCCACAATCCCGCCACGCCGACGAGCGCGTAAATAATTCTCGAAACGACGCCCATCGAGCCGAAAATCAGCGCGACCACGTCTATAGCGAAAACGCCTATCATAAACCAGTTAAGCGCTCCGATAATGACGAGAATAAAAGAAATAATGGTTGCTATTTTCATAAAACCTTTCTCCTATACTCACATTATGGAGCAAATTTCGGCGTTCTATACAAAAAAGAGAAAAATTATTTGTCTTTAATAAGTTCCACGACCATCTGATCGAAGTTTACGGGTTCGATAAAATCGCTCGGTGTAAACTTTACGAAGTTGAATTTGGCAAAGTCGAATATATGCGCTTTTATGACGATGGGCGAGGGAAGGTCCATCGAGCGAGAGAGCGCGGACATATAGTCGTAGAACAGCGACCAGTCTATGCGGTCGACGTCGTACTGCGCCGTCGTTTGTTTGATTATCTTATGGTCTTTTAAGACCTTTGCCCAAAACTTTATCATAAAGCGTAAATCTCTTTTATCCTTTCTTTTTTGGTATTTTACCACAAGGTCGGACTTTATGTAAAGTTTTTTCGCGCGGGTTTTATTCGGCTGCCGTCTACAGCCGACTGGAATATCGCGAAGTAGCCGACTTTATCCTTTTCAAACGGCGACGGCGGAAGATAAAATTCACCGCCGAAACCGTCGGGCGGAGCGGATAATTCGCCTTTGACGGCGTAACAAACGTAGTCGGGAGTTGTTCCTTGCAGCCCCAAATAAACGGTCTTTCCCTTGACGGATACCGTCACCCAACGGCTGTTCGGAATCACGTCCGATAGCGGCGGATAGGGTTTTCCGCTATCGAATAGCGCGTTCAGAGCGCATCCGACTTTTTCATAGTAGATATACGAAGTTTGCTCAGGGCGTCCGGTATCTTGGTTTTCGGTAGGTCGGTGCGGACGGTTTTTTTGCTTTTCATAAGAGTCGACAAACCCGTCATCTTGGCAAGCACGGCTACCGCCCGCCGCTGTTTGTTCTCCGCGGTCAATTTGTTTTTTAATGAAAGCATTTTCATTTTGTTGAGCATAATGCGCCTCGTAATAATCGTTTTCGGCGATGGCTTCGTCGTCGTATGGCGGATAGGCAAGGCTTAAAACACCTTCCCTGTCGGTTATCCGGTCCGTCTGCCCGAAACTTATTATTCTTTCGCCGTCGAATACGGCTATCGCAAATCCGCCTTCCGCGAGATCTACGGGAAGGTTTTCACCCTTTTCAACGAATACGCCGTGCTTTCGGTTGCAAACGAACACTTTGTCGTAGCCGAATAAAAAATCGAAGTCGATTATCCACGCTTGACCGCGTTTTTCAACTATCGCCGACGGCGTGACGCCTTGAACGGCGCTAAGTAATACGGTTCTTTTAAGACGATAAGCCAAAAGTTTATTTCGCTCCTTAAATTATAAATATGACGGCGGTGAAAAAAATATATTATTTTGTCGCGAGCGGACGTTTTTTTAGCGAAAAAAAGCCCGATTATCCAAAAAAGAAAAGGCATTTGCCCAAAATACTTGACTTAAATAATAATAAAAATTATAATTATCATATAAAAAGGCAAGGAGATATATTTATTATGCCGTTATTTGAAGGAATAGAACAATTTGAGAATGTTTCTCCCGCGCTTCAATGGGCGATATTCATCGTCGGAGCGCTCATAGTGGTCGCGGCGATAGTGTCCGTGATCATTTCCATTTGGCTGTCGATAAGATACGTCAAGTACAACCGTCGCCAAAACAGCGCGCACATAACGGGCAGCGAAGCGGCGAGAAGGATACTCGACAACAACGGACTGCAAAAGATAAAAGTTTCCGTCGTCGGCTCGCTTTTATTCGGCAACAGTTACTCGCACTTTTTCAAAAAGGTGCGTTTGCGCCGTCTTACCAACAAAAAGACCAGTATAACTTCGCTTGCGATGGGCGCTGAAAAGTCCGCCCTTGCGATATTGGATAAGGAAGGCGATAAGGACATGAAAACCCGTATCGCGCTCACCCCTTTCATATACTTCGGACCTGCGATGTTTATCCCGATAATCATCGTCGGAGTTTTGCTTGACGTTCTTATGTTCGGCATGACCGGATTCGCTACCGTTATTTCCGCAGCCGTAGGTCTACTACTGTACGTTATTTCGTTCGTAATGTCCATCATGGTTTTGAAGACCGAAGTCAAAGCGCAGGAGAGGGCTTGCGTTATTCTTAAACAAGAAGGGCTCGCCAACGACGAAGAGATCGGCGCAATGAAGGAACTGTTTAAGTTGTACAACATTCAGTACGTCAACGATATGATACTGGAAATGTTGGAACTCATCATGAGAATTCTGATGTTGCTTGCAAAAATGCAAAACAACAATTCATCAAACGACTGATAATTTTTGACGCAAACCAAACAATCGGGGCTACGTATGGGAACAAACGCAATGGGCAAACACAGGCTTTTGGTCGTCATAGTCGTTGCGACCGTTATCTTGCTTATGCTTTTCGGAGCCTTGGTCGCGACCATAGGGTACAACAAATTCAACGAAACGCTTACCGAAAGATATAACGACTCGGCTTATCACACGGCTATAAGCGTAACGCAGTTTGTTTCGGGTGACGACGCAGACGATTATCTTCGCGGCGAAAGACTTGACGAACAGAAAAAAGCCACGGCGCTTTTAGCCGATTTTTGCGAAAATCAAGGCGTTGCCATAATCTATATAATCGCTCCCGAAAAGGACAAAGACTACAAATACTATTATTCGGTCATAAACTGCCCGAGCGCGGCTACCGGATATACTCCGTGGCTTCTCGGTACGGAAATAGAACAAAAAACACCCGAATACTGGCAGATATACGCCGATCTCATGGAAGGTAGATCGGAGCGCGAAACGGTCAAGCGAACGACCAACTTAAACGGCGCCGTTCCGCATATTACTTCGCTCATTCCGTTAAAGCGCGCCGACGGCTCGGTCGCAGGAATAATTTGCGTTCAGCAACTTATGAGCGCGTTGAACGAATGGAGCGGTTCGTATCTATTGATAGTCGGGTTGACAACCTTGGTTTTGGCGGCGTTGGCTGCTGCGGGGTACGTTCTCGTAGCTAAAAAGCAGTTCGTATCGCCTATAAGGACGATCATGCTCGAAGCCGAGCGGTTTGCCGAACAAAACAGCGCGCCGAACGCTCCGCTAAACGCGGAGATTAGCACCATAAGGGAGATATCGGCGCTATCCGAAGCCGTCGACAAGATGGAACGGTCGACGCTTGCGTATATCGAAAATTTGTCTTCCGTCATATCCGAACGGCAAAAGATAGGCGCCGAACTGGATATTGCAAGACAAATTCAGTCAGGCTCGCTTCCTTCCGTGTTTCCTGCGTTCCCGACGAGAACGGAGTTCGATCTTTACGCCTCCATGCGTCCCGCAAAACAGGTGGGCGGCGATTTTTACGATTTCTTTTTGATAGACGACGACCATTTGGCTCTCGTTATTGCCGACGTTTCCGGCAAAGGCGTGCCGGCTGCGCTGTTTATGATGGTCACCAAGATACTCATAAACGAAAAGGCGGCGAAGGGCGTTACTCCCGCCGTGATACTCAAAGAAGTAAACGACGGTATTTGCGCTCACAACCAAGCGGAGATGTTCGTCACCGTTTGGTTGGGCGTGTTGGAAATATCTACCGGCAAAGTGGTTGCCGCAAACGCCGGGCACGATAATCCCGTCGTTATAAGTAGCGGTAAGGCTCAATTCGTAAAGGCGAAACGCGGACTGGTCGTCGGTGGAATGTCCGGCGTAGATTACGCCGATTTTACCTTTCAATTAAAGCGCGGGGATAAACTGTTTCTGTATACGGACGGGGTTCCCGAAGCGACCGATCGCGAGCAAAAGATGTTCGGGTTAGGCTCGATGATAGACGCTCTCGACGGTTGCGCCGACGCTAAGCCTAAGGAGATAATCGACCGACTTTACCGCGCGATTGACGATTTCGTGGGGGACGCCCCGCAGTTTGACGATACGACCATGCTTTGTTTATCATATTTCGGCGACGGTTCGAGTGAGAAAGACGCCCTGACCGTTCCCGCTAAAACTCAATATCTCGATCAAGTGAACGAGTTGGTGAGCGACTTTTTGAAAAAGCGTTCGGCAACGCCCAAACAGGTCAATCAAATGCTTTTGGCTGTCGAAGAAGTGTTCGTGAACGTCTGCAGTTATGCCTATCGTGGCGGTGACGGCGACGTTCAGATACGCCTTTTTGAAGAAAACGGCAGGGTTTTCGTTCGCTTTACGGACGGCGGAGTCAAATACGATCCGCTCAAAAAACCCGACCCCGACCTTACGCTCGGCGTTTTAGAGCGAGAGGAAGGCGGACTGGGTATTTATATGGCTAAAAAATTAGTCGACAAGATAACTTACGACTTTGTCGACGATAAAAATCAACTGACATTGGAGAAAAAGCTTTGACTCAATTTGAACTTGCGGTAATATACGCGACCAAGATGCATTCGGGGCAAAAAAGAAAGGGTTCCGGCGCGCCGTATATCCTTCACCCGATAGAGGTAGCGAATATAGTTTCGACAATCACCAAGGACGAAGATATAATGACTGCCGCGGTGCTTCACGACGTTTTGGAAGACACCGCCGCCACGGAAAAAGAGGTTGTGGACGCTTTCGGCGAAAGGGTGCTCGCTCTCGTCAAATCGGAAACGGAAAACAAGAGAAGGTCGCTTCCCCCCGAAGCGACGTGGCGAATAAGAAAGGAAGAGTCTCTCGATGAGCTCAAAGGTTCTTCTAAAGAAGTCAAGATACTTTGGCTGGGAGATAAACTATCAAATATGCGTTCGCTCTATCGCGGATATGTCGAACGCGGCGACGACGTGTTCGATATCTTTCACGAAAAGAAAAAGTCCGAACACGCTTGGTATTATAAGACCGTTCTCGAATATCTTCAAACCGAACTCGGTCAAACGCAAGCCTATCAAGAGTTTTCTAAACTCGTACAAACAGTATTCGATTAAGGAGATAGATAATGAAAAACCAACTTGAAAACGGAACGCTTAAATTATTCCCTACGGGAAGAATAGACTCGAATAACGCCGAATCGGTCGCAAAGGAAATTTTCGACGCGGCTGAAAACGCCGAGTTTACTCAACTTATCGTCGACGCCGACGGACTCGAATACGTTTCTTCCGCCGGGCTTCGTATATTTTTAAGATTGAAAAAGGCTTACCCGAGCCTTAAAGTCACGAACGTTTCGTCCGACGTATACGAGATATTCGATATGACCGGGTTCACCGACATAATGACCATCGAAAAGGCGTATCGCAAGGTATCTATTGACGGCTGCGAAGTCATCGGCGTGGGCGCGAACGGCACGGTCTACCGCGTTGACTCGGATACCATCGTCAAGGTATACAACAATCCCGACAGTTTCGACGATATTGCCCGCGAGAGAAATCTTGCCAAAAAAGCGTTCGTTCTCGGTATCAATACGGCTATATCTTACGATATAGTAAAAGTTGGCGGCTCTTTCGGCACCATGTTTGAAATGCTAAACGCCGAATCGCTCGCAAAGTGCGTTGCCGAAGGCCAACAAAACAAGGAACACTATATCGACCTTTACGTCGATTTACTCAAAAAGATACACTCCACCGTCACTTCGGACGACGATATTCCGCCCATCAAGGACGTGGCTTTGCGTTGGCTCAAAACGGCTACTCCCGTTTTAGACGGGCAAACTGCCGAAAAACTCACCGCGCTCGTCGAAGCCGTACCAAACTCAAACAACGTTCTTCACGGCGACTATCACCTTAAAAACGTAATGCTGCAAAACGGCGAAGCCATACTTATAGATATGGATACGCTTTGCGTGGGCAATCCCATATTCGAGTTCGGTTCTATCTTCAACGCTTACGTCGGATTTACCGCGCTCAATCCCGAAAACGCAGGCAAATTCCTCGGCATCACGGCGGAAGATTCCCGTCTTGTGTGGAATAAGACGCTGGAAAAATATTTCGGCACGACCGACAAGGAAAAACTCGCGCGTTTCGAGGATAAAGCCAAAACGGTCGGGTATCTGAGACTTTTGCACCGCGCAATTCGCAGATCTAACGGTAGCGACGAGTACGTTCAAGCCATCGAGTTTTATAAATCCGAACTTAAACGCCTTGTCGCAGGTATGGACAGCCTTGCGCTTTAACGTTCTATAAGGCAAAAAAAGGCATTTAACTATAGGTACAAAGATGAAGGATAACTATCAATATAAAGTAAGCGCTTCGGGCAGGGTGAACCTGATAGGCGAACACGTCGACTATTGCGGAGGAAAGGTGTTCCCCGCGGCGTTGTCGCTTAAAAACGACGTGTATATCCGCCCCAACGGCACGGATAAGATAAATTTAAGTTGGACTACGTTAAACGATAAGATAACGCTCGATATACATAGGCTTGACGAGTATAAAAACGTCAAGTACGCCAACTATATAGCGGGCAGTTTATGGGCTTGGCAAAAGGCGGGTAATCGCGTTATAGGCGCGGATATGCTCTTTGAATGTCGAGTTCCGTTCGGCAGCGGATTATCTTCTTCCGCGGCGATAGAAGTTTCGACCATAGCCGCTATGGCTACCATAACGAATACGCCGCTCGATAAGCCCGTGATAGCGCTTGCGGCGCAGAGAGCCGAAAGGGAATACGCCGGCGTCAACTGCGGAATAATGGACCAGTATGCTTCGGCGTGCGGCGTAAAAGGTCACGCAATGCTGCTCGACTGTTCCACGCTTTTTTGCGAGCAGGTGCCCGTCGACTTGGGGGAATATTCGCTCGTTATCATAAACTGCAACAAACCGCATAATCTCGTTGAAAGCAAGTATAACGAGAGAAGAGCCGAAACCGAAGAGGCGTTAAAAATATTACAAACAAAACTACCGATAAAAAACCTTGCCGAAGTAACGATAGAACAGTTTGACGAATACGGAAGGTTTTTGAACGGAAAAGTATTCGACCGCGCAAAGCACGTCGTTTTCGAGTGCGACAGGGTGAATAAGGCGTCTGCCGCTATGAAAAGCGGCGATATCAAAACCCTCGGCAAACTCTTAAACGAGTCGCATAACTCATTGAGAGATCTATACGAAGTAACGGGCAGAGAACTGGATACTTTGCAGAAAGCGGCGCTGTCGTCGCCCTACTGCATAGGTTCCCGAATGACGGGCGCGGGGTTCGGCGGCTGTACCGTGTCACTCGTTAAAACGGCTAATAAAAGCGACTTCGAGACGTCGGTCGTAGACGCTTATTTGAAAGAGATAGGCTACGCTCCGTCGGTGTACGAAGCGGAAATCGACGACGGAATTACCGTGGAGAAACTTTAATGATAAAAAAAGAGTTTTTTGATACTTACCAAGGTCATCAGATATATAAATACACGATAGTCGGCGGAATAACCGTTTCGGTCGTTACTCTCGGGGCAAGGATAACAAATATCTTCGCTCCCGACAAGAACGGCAGTTTGGTCGACGTCGCTTTAAGCATGACGAGCGCCGAGGATATCGTCGAAAAGGGCGACTACATGGGCGCTACGATAGGGCGCTGCGGCAACAGAATCGGCGGCGACGGTTTTGCTTTGAACGGAAAAACCTATTCGATTTGGAGAAACGGCTCGGCGGCGCATCTTCACGGCGGGAAGGTCGGATTTGACAAAAAGATATTTTCCGTCCTTGACGAAGGCGAAAACTTCGTCAAGATGGGCTACGTCAGCCCCGACGGCGAAGAGGGTTATCCCGGCAAACTCGATATGACCGTCAAATTTACCGTTGACGGCGCTGATCTTATTATAGAATACGGCGCCGTGTCGGATAAAGACACCCTTTTCAATCCTACCAACCATACCTACTTCAATCTGAACGGCGAGAGTGACGGAAGCATTCTCGACAACGTGCTCAAACTTAACGCCGACGCTTATCTTCCGACGGACGAACTTCTCGTTCCGACGGGCGAAGTCAAGCCCGTTTCGGGTACTCCGTTTGATTTTAACGACTTTAAGCCCATCGGCAGGGATATCGGCGCTCCCGATAAGGACTTGACGACCGCCGGCGGTTACGACCACAATTTTTGTTTGACCGACCGACATTTTGCGATCGCTTACTCGACAAAAACGGGTATAAAAATGGATTGCTATACCGATTTGCCGGGCGTGTAGTTTTACGCGGGTAACTTTTTGGTGGGGCAGGTGGGAAAATCAAAATACGGCAAGCGTTCGGGCTTTTGCCTTGAAACGCAATATTACCCCGACGCCGTGCATCATAAAGAGTGGCAACGCCCCGTGTTAAAAGCCGACGAAAATTTTTACAGCAAGACGGTCTACGCCTTTTCCACGATAGACTGACCGTTTCAAAGAACGATGAACGCCGTTATAAAAATTGTTTGCGTATATACGACCGACAAATGCTTGTCCGACTATTTGAACCGTCCGCAGTTGACCGAGCGGGATATTATCGCGGCGGATAAATTCAAGGAGCCTGCCGATAAGACGCTTCGGATAGCGTCGGCGTATCTTAAACGCAAGTACGTCGGCGAGTGGACGGTCGAAAAAAACGGCAAGCCTGTTTGCGATAACGGGTTTTTTAACGTTTCCCATACGGACGGCTTGGTCGTGATCGCTCTCGGGGATAAGCCCTTGGGCGTCGACGCCGAAAAGATACGACCGATCGACGAAAAACTAAAGCGTTACGTTTGTTCGGAGGAAGAATACTCAAAGGCTATGGACGACGAGCGGTTTTTCACCGTCTGGACGCTCAAAGAAAGCCTTGTTAAAGCCGAAGGCGAAGGGCTTACCGACGTAAAAAGCATTCCGTCGTTCGGCGAGAACGGAATAAAACTTTGGAAGGGAGAGATGTATCGCTCCAAGACCGTTTTATTCGGCGGTTACGCGCTTTCCGTCACGGTGAAAGGCGGCCAACCTTTTGAAGTTCAGGTCGTAAACGACGACTTTTAAGCGGCTGTTCTCAATATAAAAAACGTAAAAAAAGCCGTTTTACCCTTGTTTTCGTAGGGAAACTTCCGTTTGTCGGAAATTTTTACGAAAAAACCGTCAAAACAGTTGACAGTCTATCTTAAGGGTGATAAAATGAGTAGGCTTACAAAATAAATATCGGTCGCGGTTGGCTTAATTGAGAGTCGGTCGTGGTCGGAGTTGCCGTAGAAGCCGGTTTTAAGTTCTTTATCCTTTTGATAAAGGCACCTGCCGAGGTAAACAAAATTTGCATTGATTTTTTCAGCGCTCTTTTGCTTATTTCGGCGAAAGAGCGTTTTTATCGGAAAATGTACGGCGAGTACAGCAAAATATCATAGGAGGTAAACATCTTGTCAGCAAACGTTGAAGCAAAGAAACAGGTCGTCGAAGGCATCGTTGAGAAGATCAAAGGCGCTAAATCGGTCGTTTTGATAGACTACAAGGGCTTGACCGTTTTACAGGATACCGAATTCAGAACGGAATTCCGTAAAGCAGGTTGCGAGTACAAAGTTTTGAAGAACACCTTGGTAAGGCGCGCTTTCAACCAACTCGGCGTAACCCAATTTGACGCTGACCTTAACGGTCCTACCGCCGTTGCGTTCGGCTCGGATGAAACGGGCGCGGCTAAAGTAGCCATCGAAGCGTGCAAAAAGTACAACGACGTTATAACCGTCAAGAGCGCTTACGTTGATGGGGCATATCTCAACAAAGCGGGCGTTGAAACGCTTTCCAAAATGCCCACCAAGGAAGAGTTGGTCGCAAAAATGCTCGGCTCTATCCAAGCGCCTATTTCCAACTTTGTCGGCGCATTGTCCGGCATCACTCGTCAACTCGTTGTGGCTTTGAACGCCGTCAGCGAGAAGAAGGCCCAAGCGTAACGCTTAAAGTCGGGTAAAAGACTTTTTTATCAAATCAGAACAAAAAAGAAATATTTCGGAGGAAAAATAAAATGGCTGATTTAAACAAAATGTTAGAAGAAATCAAAGGTATGTCCGTATTGGAACTTAACGAATTCGTTAAAATGTTGGAAGAAGAATTCGGTGTTAGCGCCGCTGCTCCCGTAGCCGTTGCCGCTCCTGCTGCCGCTGCTGCAGCTGCTGCTCCCGCCGCTGAAGAAAAGACCGAGTTCAACGTCGTATTGAAGAACTTCGGCGCCAACAAACTTGCCGTTATCAAGGTTGTAAGAGAAATCACCAACCTTCCTTTGGGCGAAGCTAAGGCTTTGACCGAAGCAGGCGGAACGATCAAGGAAGCTCTTCCTAAGGACGAAGCCGAAAAGATGGTCGCTAAATTCAAAGAAGCCGGCGCTGAAGCCGTTATGGAATAAGAATAGCGAGTATTCTTTACCATTTGGTTTTGACCAACGCTCAAAACCCAAACAAAAACTTGAAACTAACGGGAAGCCGATTTGCTTATTTGCCGATCGGCGCCCGTTTTTTCTTTTGACCGAAACTTTTTTTGACCGACCAAGCTTAAAAAAATCGAGCGAAAGATTTTTTATAATGTTGTGTTTAAGTAAAAAGTGTGGTAAAATTGTTGAAAAGGCGGTCAACGTTCGCTCGCTTCCGTTGTTGGTTTTCAAAATACGAGCGAGATGAAAAACCCGCCTATAAGTCGGTAAACGAGTGTTTTTATGAAATTGAAACTTGATTTTGAGTTGGTCCCCGACAGTTGTTGGTACTCTAATTTAAGGAGTATCCTGTCGAAAAAGCAGTGGGACGTGGTTCGCCGCGAGGCGTACGCAAGAGCCAACGGCAGGTGCATGATCTGCGGCAGAAAGGCAACTCGTTTGGAGGCGCACGAGCGCTGGCGGTACGATACGGATACCTGCACGCAGGTTTTAGACGACGTTATCGCCGTTTGTCATTCCTGTCACAGCGTGATACACATAGGCAGAACTCAACTTCTGGGCGACGAAGAAAAGGCAATAAAGCATTTTTGTTACGTCAACGGCTGCGGCTACCCCGATTATATAAAAGCGCTTGGAACCGCAAACGCAAGACACGCCGAACTAAACAAAGTAGGAGAGTGGAAACTGGATTTAAGTTACCTTAAAAAGTTTACTTGATAAGGTTTGTCGGGCGAACGCTTTTTGACGCAAAAGCCCGCTTATTTTAAGGAGAATTATGGAATTTTGGGATAAATTTGTTGATATTCTTTGGGATTCGTTTCTCGACTCCGTAAAGATATTGCCGATAATATTTCTCGTATACGTCCTTATTGAATTTTTGGAGTCGAGAGAGTCTTCGGGCGAGAGAATGAGAAAGATTTTCGGCGGAAGATATTCGCCGTTTTTCGGAGCGGCGGTAGGGGTTATTCCGCAATGCGGGTTTTCGGTTGTGGCGACCAAACTCTATCAGGGCGGATTCGTCCTGACGGGAACGCTTATGGCAGTATATATCGCCACGAGCGACGAGGCTATCCCCATACTGTTTTCAAAAGCCGTCACCGAGCCGAGCGCGTTTTTAGGGCTGGCGCTCATTATCGGCATAAAACTTTTGTACGCCGTTTTGGTCGGTTTTTTGGTCAACGCCGTATTGAAGGAAAAGCCCAAGTCTTTCGACGAGTACGTTGACGACGATCACGACGACCGCTCGGACGAAGGTTGTTGTCACCATCATATAAAAAGCAAGCGCGCGACCGTCAAGACCTTACTCGTGCATCCGCTTTTACATTCGCTGAAAATCATACTGTATATCTTCATCGTAAATTTAGCGTTCGGCGTTATAATCGAGCTTGTCGGCGGCGAACAGGCGCTCAACTCCTTTTTAACTTCGTCAGCCATGTTGCAACCGCTTTTCAGCGCTTTGGTGGGGCTTATTCCCAACTGCGCGTCCTCGGTGGTCATATCGGAAATGTTTATCGACGGGCATTTGACCTTGGGCGCGTGCCTTGCGGGCTTGTGCGTAAACAGCGGCATAGCGACGGCTGTTTTGTTGAAGGACGGCAAAACTATAAAACGTTCGCTTTTGATAATACTGGCGATCTTTTTGTTCTCGCTTGCGCTCGGCTACGCGGTTAGCGGCATTCAGGCGCTAATCTCTATTTAATTTGCGGATAAAAACGCGTGATTATAGTAAAGCGCTCGCATTTTGATTTTACAAAACGGGCGACACATGTTAAAATAATTGTGACAAAAGAATTTATCAGGTATTGAATATGAATGCATTAGACGTTTTGAAAGCAAGAGGCTTTATCAAACAAACCATTTTTGAAGACGATCTTCACGAACTTCTCGATAAGGAGAAGATATCCTTTTACGTAGGATTCGATCCGACTGCCGATTCACTTCACATCGGTCACTATATCCCCGTTATGGCTATGGCGTGGATGCAACGGTACGGTCATAGACCTATAGCGTTGTTCGGCGGCGGCACGGGCATGATCGGCGATCCTTCGGGAAGAAGCGATCTAAGGTCCATGCTCACCAAAGAGCAGATACGCCATAACGTTGAAAGTTTCAAAAAGCAAATGTCCCGATTTATCAACTTCGAGGGCGACAACGCCGCCATAATGGTGGATAACGGCGACTGGCTTTTGGACCTCAATTACATAGACTTCTTGCGCGATATCGGCGTTTATTTTTCGGTCAACCGTATGCTGACCGCCGAATGCTATAAGGCGCGTATGGAAAAGGGGCTTACGTTCCTTGAATTCAACTATATGCTCATGCAAGGGTACGACTTTTTAAGGTTGTATCAGGATTATAACTGCGTTCTGGAACTCGGCGGCGACGATCAATGGTCCAACATGCTCGCGGGCGAAGACCTTATAAGGAGAAAACTCGGCAAGCCCGCGTTTGCCGCGACTTGCACGCTTTTGCTCACTTCCGAAGGCAAAAAGATGGGCAAAACCGCCAAGGGCGCTTTGTGGCTGGACGAAAACAAGACCACCCCTTACGAGTTCTATCAGTACTTCAGGAACGTGGAAGACGTCAAAGTCGCAGAATGTATGCGTCTTTTGACCTTTATGGATCTTGAAGAGATAGCCGAACTCACCGCCCATAACGACGAGCGCATGAACGCCGCTAAAGAAAGACTTGCGTTTGAAGTTACCAAACTCGTGCACGGCGAGCAAAAAGCCGTGAAAGCGCAACGTCAGGCGCGCGGCGCGTTCGGCGGCAACCAAGAGGATATGCCCAAAGTCACCGTCGAAAAAACCGACTTTATGCCCGACATAATGGTGTCTGCGGGTATCGCCAAATCCAAGTCCGAAGCAAGAACGCTCATTTTGGGCGGCGGCGTAAGCGTAAACGATCAAAAACTTACGGGCTTGACGCTTCCTGCGGAAGTTTTAGCAAGCGGCGAGTTTATTTTACATAAAGGCAAAAAGGTACACGTCAAAGTAATTTTGAAGTGACGGCGATTTTTCCCGATAGGTGAAAATGACGGGTGAATATTACGGGATAGCAAGTTCTACCCAAACGGAAATCATAATAGAGCGTTCAAGGTTTATAACCTTAATTTCTCCCTGTTTAGACGAAAGGTCAGCCAGGGAGATTTTGCTTGACTGCAAAAAACGCCACTATCAAGCCACCCATAACTGCTACGCGTATATCGTGGAAGACGGGCTTTCGGCAAAGTTTTCCGACGACGGCGAACCGGGCGGAACGGCGGGCGCGCCCATAATGGAAGCGCTCAAAAGGTCAAACGTCAAAAACGCGATAGTTATTGTGACTCGCTACTTCGGCGGGATAAAACTGGGCGCGGGCGGGTTGACGAGAGCGTATTTTCGCTGCGCGCAGGAAGGCTTATTGAGCGCCGACAAAAAACTTTTCGTCCCGTCGATAAAAGTAAACGTCGCGTTATCTTACGAAGACTATCAAATATTTTTGAGAATGATAAACTCCGACTTAAAGATAACTTCAACTAAGTATTCGGATAAAGTCGACCTGACCGTTATGGTCAAAAGTGGGGCTATAAGTCGATTTTCGGACGATTTTCGGCAAAAATTCAACGGCAGATACGCGCTTAATACGGTCGGCGAAGAGTATTTTGCATTTTAGTTAAACGTAGGAGCGTAAGTATTTTGAGAACGGTTACGGCAATTACTGCTCAACAAAAAAACAAAAAGCGCGTCAACCTGTATCTGGACGGCGAATACTATTGTTCGGTGGAACTTTTTACCGTCATGAGCGAAAGGCTGAAAGTCGGCTCGGTCGTGGACGAAAAACGCCTTAGCGAGATAATCGAAAAGTCAGACTATACCACATGTCTCGATAAGGCGACGGCGTACATATCCAAGAGCATGAAGACCAAATCGCAGGTGGTAAAGTACCTTCTTGGCAAGGGATACGACAAAAAGACGATAGCAAAGGTCATCGATAAACTCATCGAATACGGCTACGTCGACGACCAAGACTTCGTAAGACGCTACGTCGATGAGAAAAAGTCGTCGAGCGGTAAAAGAAAAATAATGTACGAACTCAAAATAAAGGGCGTGGACGATAAGGTCATCGACCATTACGATTTTGAGGGGATCGACCAGTTAGACGCCTGCTACTCGGTCGCCCAAAAGTACCTTAGGGGAAAACCCGTGGATTTTCCGACCAAGCAAAAGTGTTACAGATATTTGATTTCCAAGGGGTTCGACTGGGATACCGCCAAGTCGGCGGTGGAGAGACTGGAAGATGAAAGTAATAATTCTTGACAGCGTTACGTCAACGTCCGACTACCTTCTAAGGTTTGTCGGCGACGGCGAGAACGTAGCCGTGTTTGCCAAAAAGCAGACGGGCGGCAGAGGCACCAAGGGCAGAAGTTTCGTGTCCGACGAAGGCGGAGTCTACGTTTCCGTTTTGAAGTATTATCCGAACTTAACTGCCGACAGAGCCTACTCGATAGTGTCTGAAACGGCGGTGGCGGTGGTCAAAACCCTGTCGGCGTTCGGCGTAAAGGCACAAATAAAGTGGCCAAACGATATATTCGTCGACGGCAAAAAAATTTGCGGCATACTTACCGAAAACCGCTTGGAAAACGGCAGGGTATTGTATAGCATTATCGGCATAGGTATAAACGTCAATAACGATCTCGCGGCAGAAATTGCCGATATAGCAACTTCCGCTTATCGG
This sequence comes from Clostridia bacterium, assembly GCA_017478765.1. Classification (GTDB taxonomy): domain Bacteria; phylum Bacillota; class Clostridia; order Christensenellales; family Borkfalkiaceae; genus UBA4636. The sequence goes on along the minus strand of JAFVDA010000062.1, from coordinate 5,300 downwards.
GTTTTGGGGAAACGTTTGGATCTTGAAAGCGTTTACGCAACGCTTATATACAATCTCGAACACCCCGACACGGCTGAAGGGCTTTACGAAAAGTATTCCTGCGTGATCGGAAAAAACATACTCGTCATCTACCCCGACGGCAGCGAAAGGTCGGCAATAGCGCAGGGCATTTTGCCCGACGGCAGGCTTAAACTCGCCGACGGCGAGATATTATCTTCCGCCGAAATAAAAATAAATTTAGAATAACTTTCGCTATAAAAACCGCCTAAAAAGGCGCGTTTATCCGAAAAAATCGGCGTATAGTACCGCATATTTGAAAGCCCGACGAAACCGTCGGGCTTTTTCGCACGTTGTGCATTTTTGCAAATAAGAGATAACGATTTGTAGGGATACAAATTAAAATAAGCAAGTAACGAGTTCGTTAACAGAAATTATCAGATTCTACAAAGAGTCTGATTTTTCTTTTGTTTTCTTGAAAAAAGCCGTTTCCCAAAACTGAAAAACTATTGATTTTGGGAAATGAATATGTTATAATAGTTTTGCGAGGTGATTTTCTATGAAACTAATTGAAAGAAAGCAATACTTAGAAAAAATGATAGGTGTGATTGGAACTCCCGATATTAAGGTGTTGACAGGCGTAAGGCGTTCGGGCAAATCTAAACTGCTTGAAGCGTTCAAAGCCTACGTACAAAAAAATATTCCCGATTCTAATATCATTCATATCAACTTTAACTTATCTAAGTACGATAATCTTAAAGAGTATAAGGCTCTTAACGAATATATCGAAAGCAATTTCGTAGATGGTAAGGATAATTTTGTTTTAATCGATGAAATCCAAATGTGCGATAACTTTGAATTGTGTATAAATAATTTACACGCAACGGAAACGTATGATATTTACATCACGGGTTCAAATGCTTTTTTGCTTAGTTCCGACTTGGCGACATTGTTTACCGGAAGAACCTTTGAAATCAAAGTATATCCCTTCTCATTTGCCGAATACGTAAATTACTTTGGACTAACGGACAAATATACTGCTTTCGACAATTATATGCTTGAAGGTGGTATGGCGGGTTCTTATTTATATAAAGAGCAAGAAGATAAATATGAGTATATCGAAAATGTTTTCGACACTTTAATTTTACGAGATATACGTCAAAAATATAATATTAAAAATCCTGCTTTAATGGATAGAATTTCACAATTTTTGATGGATAACGTATCTAACCTAACTTCGGCAAGAAGTATCACCGATACTCTCACGTCCAATAAAGATAAAATCAATCATAAGACGGTTGGAAACTATTTAACTTATCTTTGCAACGCTTTTGCTTTCTATAAATTCCGTAGATACGATATTAAAGGGAAAAAATATCTTGCTTCTAATGATAAATATTATTTAAGCGACCACGCTTTCCGTTATGCTAAACTCGGCACGAAAAATTTAGATAACGGCAGAGTGATTGAAAATATCGTCGCAATGGAACTTCTTAGACGTGGTTATGAGGTTTATGCCGGTGTCTTGTATAAAAAAGAGATAGATTTTGTTGCGTTAAAAAGAAATGAGAAAATTTATATTCAAGTTTCGGATAATATAACCCACCCTGATACGTTTGAGCGAGAAATAGACCCTTTGTTAAAAATAAAAGATGCTTATCCTAAAATGGTAATTGCACGAACAAGAAATGCCGAATATCAATATGAGGGGGTAAAAATTGTTGACGTGACGGATTGGCTACTGAACAAATAGCCTACTTCCCAAATATCAAAAAACGATAAAATCGGAACTTTCAAAAAAGTTTATAAATATGACGGAACGGTCATATTTACCGTGGTAGAACAACTCTAACCAGATTTATGGACTAATATTATGTATAAAATAGGCGATACCGTTAAAGTAAAACACAATGGTGCTATTGGCGCAATTATAGGACTTGAAACCATAGGAACAACAACTAAATATAAAGTTTTGGTTAATGGAAAAACATTAACTTTTTTTGATGAGCAAATCGAATTATTTGAGACGCAATCGGGAAAACTCCTTTATTGTAATCCTACATATATATAATAAAAAGTTTCAAAACCATCTTTACAATGCAAAATATAAATGTTACAATATATGCGTGATAATGCTGTAATACAGGGGAAATTATGATAAAAACGGCAATAGTCGAAGACGACGTACAAGACACCGATATTCTGAAATCCTACCTTGAGCGCTACGCAAAAGAACACAATATAACCATCGACGTCAAAGTGTTTTCCGACGGCGAGCAGTTTTTGATGGGCAACAGGCAATCGTTCGATATAATCTTTTTGGATATAGAAATGCCCGGCGTCAACGGTATGGAAACGGCAAAAAGAATACGCCAAACCGACATGAAAGTTAAAATAGCTTTCGTTACCAACGTTATACACTACGCCGTTGAAGGGTATTCGGTGGAAGCGTGCGCGTACTTCGTCAAACCTTTGGCGTATCCCGATTTTTGTCTGAAATTCGTTCGTATTTTACAAATGTTGAGCCGCGATACCGAAAAGTTGGCAACTCTCAATAGCGTGGACGGGGTAGTCAATTTGCCCGTTTCCGAGATAGCGTTCATAGAGGTAAGAGGGCACTATGTAACCTATCATACGGCAAGGGGCGAGTTCGTCGTAAGGGAGACCATCGGCGGGGCGGAAGAAAGATTTTTGCCCTATCACTTCGTAAGGATAGGCAACAGTTACATAGTCAATCTTGCCTGCGTGGAGATGCTCACCGGTGACGACGTTACCGTTCGCGGCGCCGTTCTTAAGATAAGCCGCTCTAAAAAACAGGCGTTTTTGACTGCGTTCGCCGAGTATATGGGAGGCTCAAAATGACCATCGGCGCGTTAGACGTTTTTGAAGAACTTCGGTTTATCCTGGAATTACTTGCAGCCGAACTGCTGTTTGTCCTTCCGCACGCCAAAAAGCGAAACGGTTTTGCCGTTCGGTTTGCGATAGGCTTTTTTGCGTGTATAGCGCTTTCGTTCGGCTACTTTTTCGTGTTGGATATTGCCAAAACTATCGGTTCCCAAGTCGTAACGTCAGTAATGTGCGTTGCCTGGTACGTTTTGCTTTCGGGTTTTACATTTGTTTTTTTGAAGGTTTGTTTCGTTTTGTCGATCGAACAAATACTGTTTTTCGGGATAGCGGGCTACGCTCTTCAACATATAGAATACAGTCTTATAAACGAAATGATAGGTTTGGGGCTTGCTCCGTCTTTAAGGGAAAGCCTTTGGTTGTACGGCGCGATATGCGCTTTGTCCTTTGCCGCCCTTATGATAGGCGCATATTGTCTTCTCGTTCGCAGATATATGAAAATGCGCGATCTTGCGTTGCCGAGGAGTCGGGTGAGCGTAATCATATTTGCGATATTGTACGTCATTTTGATAGCGCTTACCTTTATGGGGCAATCGTGGTTCCGTAACGGAAACGTGAGTTCCGGATTCGAGCCTAACTACTGGGCGGTCGCGAGCGAAGTGCTTACCTGCCTGCTCGTTTTAATGCTGCAATACGTTTTGTACGCCGAAAACGTAAGGAGAAAGGAGTACGAGATTGTCAAGCAACTGCTGTACGAGAACGGCAAGCAATACGCCCAGCAGCGTGAAACCATTGACGCAATAAATCGCAAGTGCCACGATTTGAAACACCAGATATCGGCGCTCAAACAAATGCGCTCGGAAGAGCGCAACGAACAGATAGACGAGATAGAGCGCGTCGTTATGATATACGACATGAAGATAGACGCTAAAAACCAGGCGCTCAACACCATACTTATGGATAAGCAACTGTTGTGTCTCGAAAAGAACGTGCGCCTATCGTTTTTCGGCGACGGCAGCCTGCTCGATTTCGTGGACACGGTCGACCTATACACCCTGTTCGGCAACGCGATCGACAACGCCGTTGAGTGCGTATCCGAGTTTGAAGACGAAAAAGAGCGCTGCATAGATCTTACTATCGAAAAGCAGGGCAATTTCGTTTTGGTGCGTTGCAATAACTTTTATCGCGGTACGCTCGTTATAAAAGACGGCTTTCCGCAGACGATAAAACCCGATCAAGCCAACCACGGCTTCGGCTTGAAGAGCATTAAACTCATAGCCGAAAAGTACGGCGGTACCGTCAATATCCGAACCGACGAAGGAGTGTTTTCTTTAAGAATACTTTTGCTTAATAAAAATTGAACGAACCTCAGCAAAAAACAAACGCCGCGTCACGGGTTTTTACTGCTTTTGATTTTGTTTTCGACTATTATGCCGCATCTTTTTTTTAAGGTGCGGCTTTTTTCGCGGCAAAATGAAAAGTAGGAACAAAATCCGACAAGTTAGGACATTTTATTGAATTCGCGCTTTTCGTTCCTTACAATTAAATTACAATTTGTTAAGGAGGATTTTCCGTTATGAAAATCAAAAGAATCATCATTACCGTTATCGCCGTAATGCTTATGGCTGTCACCGCCGTAGCGTTTACCGCCTGCGATTCACCCGCAGCCGACAACCAAGAGGCGAAAAAAGCCGAGATAGTCGAAACGTACATAGGTCATCACGCGGTCACCGAGACCAGCACTACCGAGTATAACGGCGAAACCATCGAGTATACCACCACTACCGACATTTACGAACAGTTACAACTTTTGGACGACAACACTTACGTCATGACGCAGACTCAGGTCTCCCAAAACGCTACCTACGTCGTATATGCCACCGGCACCTACACCAAGGGCACCAAAAACGCCGACTTTGACGGCTACACCAAGATAAATCTTGCCGACGCCACTTACGTTCAGGTAAATCAAGATATCTACAACCACATGTTCAGCCTTACCATTGACTCCAAGGCAAGCACCTTCCCCCACGAAGTTGCGGGCGGCGCTAAGGTAACCCAAGCCGATTTTCTCGCTCAATACGGTAAATTCGGCGCCCGTTATATCCGTCATCAAGTAACCGTTACCGACACTGCCGTTGAAAACTGGATCGATATCGAAGACGGCGTCGGCGTGGTCGAATAATAAAAAATATTTTTGAGTAAGGCAGCGATAGGTCTGCCTTTCTTTACTTAAAAAGGAGTAACAGACAAAAATGAGCAATAAAGCGAAAAAACCGTTTTCGTTGAAGAAAACGTTATTGTTTTCCATCATTTCGGCGGTGGTTGCCGTCGCGCTGATCGTCGGCAACGTTATTGCATACGGATACGAAGGGCTGCTCGATACGTTTTTCTCGTCGAGCGACTATAAAGTTTCCGAAAGCGAACAACTCGTTTGCCGCGAGATAGTCGAAGAAGGC
>JAFVDA010000061.1 GCA_017478765.1 Clostridia bacterium | reverse complement strand
AGGTGTATTATTAAACCAAAGTTAGCAGTCGAGTGTTTCGAGTGCTAACACTCTAAACGGAGTTTTGCCAAACAAGTATGGAATTGTCGGACAGAAAAAAGAAGATTCTTCAATTCGTCGTTGACGACTATATTCAAACAGCCGTTCCGGTATCTTCAAAGAGTATTACCGAAAGGCATTTGACGACCGTCAGTTCCGCAACGGTAAGGAGCGAACTTTCTACCTTGGAGGAACTCGGGTATCTCGTTCAGCCGCATACGTCGGCTGGGCGCGTTCCGTCGCTTGAGGCGTATAAGTTATACGTCAACGAACTTATGGTCAAGAAAAAACTTACCAAAGCCGAACTTGACTATATCGAAAAGACCTTCCTTTCCCGCTCGAAGGACGTTGAAGAGATTTTGCGCTCAGCCGCTAAGGTCATCAGCGAGTTGACGCAATATACTTCCGTCGCGATGACGGCAAGGGATAGCGAAGAAGTGATCCGTTCCATTAAGATTTTCAGAGTAAGACCTACCGACGCGCTTTTGGTCATCGTTACCGATAACAAGATTTTGAAGGATTCTGTTATAAGTATTCCCGAAAGTATGACCGACGAGAGCGTTTTTAGAATCAACGAACTGTTGTCTGATATGTTCTCGGATAAATCTTTCAAGGAAATCTGCACGATGGACGTAGGAAGTCTTTCAAAAGACTATCTCGAATATAAATCGTTGTTTTTAGCCGTTGTCAACGCGTTGAGAGAATATATCTCAGGTTCCGGCGAAGTAGTCTTGGAAGGCGAAAACAAGATGTTCGATCATCCCGAATATGCGGACGTTGAGAACGTTAAAAACCTTATGCGGATAGTTACGAGCAAAGATAAACTCGTAGAACTTATGTCTGCGGACGGCAAGGGGATCAACCTAAACGTAAAAATAGGTTCCGACGGTTACGACGGTATTCCCGAAGACTGTTCGGTCGTCACGGCAACGTATTCAGTCAACGGGGTTCAGATAGGAACGTACGGCGTTATAGGTCCTACTCGTATGGACTATAAAAAGGTGGTCTCCGTCCTTGAAAACGTAGGCAAAATTTTGGAATCAATAGTTTCTAAATGGTGAGATAATGAGTAAGACTAAATTAGACAAAACCGAAAATCAACAACAAAACCCTACAGAAAACGCAGAGCAAACTCAAAATGAAATTTGCTTTGACGATCTGACTCTTGACGAAGCCGTAACGCTTTTGAAGCAAACGTTCGATATGAACGCAAAACTTTCGGAGCAGGTTACAGCGCTTACCGAGGCTCTCGAAAAGTCCACCGCGACAGCGCAAACCAACCAGGATAACTGGTACAGAAGCGCCGCCGAGTTCGAGAACTATAAAAAGCGTAACGCAACCATTCGTCAAGACGCCTATTTTGACGGCAAGAAGGACGTTTTACTATCCTTTCTCGTTGTCGGCGACAGCGTTGACAGGGCTTTGAGCGTCCAACTCGACGATAAGACGAGAGAAGGCGTTATGCTCATCAAAAAGCAATTTGCCGAAACACTTTCGCACTTGGGCGTCGAGGAGATCGACCCTTTGGGCGAAACTTTCGACCCGACTACGAGCGAAGCAATAGCCGTTGTTGACGCGGGCGAAGACGAACAAAGTCAAACGGTCAAAACGGTTTTCAAAAAGGGATACAAAATGAGCGGAAAGATGCTTCGTTACGCTCAGGTCATAGTTATAAAGTGATTGATTTTAAGGGCTTAAACCCTTATCAAAATATAAGAATAAAATAGTTAAGGAGATATATATTATGGGAAAAACAATAGGTATTGACTTAGGTACTACCAACTCGTGCGTTGCCGTCATGGAGGGTAACGAACCTGTAGTTATCGCAAACAGCGAATGCGCAATAACCACGCCTTCCGTAGTAGGATTTCAAAAAGACGGGCAAAGACTCGTCGGTCAGATAGCAAAACGTCAGGCTGTTGCCAACAGCGACAGAACGGTCGTTTCCATCAAGAGGCACATGGGTTCCGATTATAAAGTAAACATAGACGGAAACAGTTATTCTCCGCAAGAGATTTCCGCTATGATACTTTCAAAACTCAAACACGACGCCGAAGCTTATCTTGGCGAAACGGTTACCGACGCGGTCATTACTTGCCCCGCTTACTTTACCGACAGCCAACGTCAGGCAACCAAAGACGCAGGTAAGATAGCCGGTTTGAACGTTCTTCGTATAATCAACGAACCTACGGCTGCGGCGCTTGCGTACGGTCTCGATAAAGAGACAAAATCGCACAAAGTCATTATTTACGACCTTGGCGGCGGCACGTTCGACGTATCCATCATGGATATAGGCGACGGTGTATTTGAAGTTTTGGCAACTCACGGCAACAACATGCTCGGCGGTGACGACTTCGATAAGAGAATAATCGATTATCTCGTTGAAACCTTCAAAGCAAAAGAGGGTATCGACCTTTCAAGCGACAAACTTGCTATGCAAAGGCTTAAAGAAGCCGCTGAAAAGGCGAAGATCGAACTTTCGACTTTGACTTCAACTAATATCAATATTCCTTTCATTACGGCTGTCGGCAGCGACGCCAAGCACTTGGACGAAACTTTAACAAGACAAAAATTCGACGCTTTGACGAGAGATTTGGTCGAAGCCACCATGGAGCCTTTGAGAAAGGCTATGGCGGACGCAAAACTTACCTTCGATCAAGTTGAAAAGGTTATTTTGGTCGGTGGTTCCACGCGTATTCCCGCGGTCGTTGAAGCGGTCAAGAACGCTACGGGTAAAGAACCTTTCAAAGGCATCAACCCCGACGAGTGCGTTGCCGTAGGCGCTGCCATTCAGGCAGGCGTACTGTCCGGCGAAGTCAACGGCGTACTTTTACTTGACGTTACTCCTTTGTCGCTCGGTATCGAAACGCTTGGCGGCGTATTCACAAAGATTATCGACAGAAACACCACTATTCCTGTTAAGAAGTCGCAAATTTTCTCGACGGCTGCCGATAACCAACCCGAAGTCAACATTCACGTTCTCCAAGGTGAAAGACAGTTCGCTAAAGACAATAAGACGCTCGGAAGATTTGACCTTACGGGAATTATGCCCGCTCCGAGAGGGGTACCTCAGATCGAAGTTACCTTCGATATCGACCGCGACGGTATAGTTCACGTCTACGCAAAAGATCTCGGAACGCAAAAATCTACCGATATCGTTATAACTTCTTCGACCAACCTTTCCGAAGAAGACATCGACAGGGCTGTAAAGGAAGCGCAACAATACGAAGAGGAAGACAAAAAGAGAAAACAAGAAGTCGAAAACAGAAACCAACTTGACGGTTTGATCTTCTCCATTGAAAAGACTTTGAACGAGAACGGCGATAAACTTTCTCCCGAAGATAAATCCAAACTTGAAGAATCCTTAAAGACCGCCAAGGAAGATCTTGCTTCCAACGATCCCGAAAGGATAAAGAACGCATCCGAAAGACTGTCCAAGGACGCCCAGGACGCTTTTGCTAAGATTTATCAGCAAGCGCAGGGCGCTCAACAAGGCTCTGAAGGCGCTCAAACATCCGACGGTGATACGGAATTCCATCAAAACTAAATAATTTTTAATAAAATTCGGTCGTTTCGGGTAGAGAGTTTCCCTACCCGAAATAATCGTTAAAAGGCAAATATAATGGCTCAACAAAATTATTATGAAATTTTGGGCGTTGACAGAAACGCCACGCAAGACGATATTAAGCAAAGTTATCGTCAACTTGCTAAAAAATATCACCCGGACCTTCACCCGAACGATCCGTCTTGCGTCGAAAAATTCAAACAAATAAACGAGGCTAACCAAGTTCTGTCCGACCCTAAAAAACGTCAGGAATACGACTACGAACTCGACCATCCTTACGCTAACGCAGGCGGTGGATTTGGCGCAAGCGGTTTTTCTGGCAGCGGCTTTGAAGGCGGATTTGCCGATATTTTCTCTGATTTATTCGGTGGTTTTAGCGGTAGAAGTTCTTCAAGGACGGCTGAAAAACAAAAGGGGCAAGACGTTACGATCGAAGTTGAGTTGTCCTTCCTCGACGCAGCGAAAGGTTGCTCGAAAACGGTTACTTATAACCGCAGAGAGCCTTGCTCTTCATGTAAGGGAACGGGCGCAAAGGACGGAACAAAGTTTCAGACCTGCTCACGCTGTAACGGCACGGGAAAAGTGCAAAAATATCAAAGTTTCGGCGGTATGAGAATAGTCAACGAGGGCGTTTGCCCGGATTGTGGCGGTACGGGTAAAAAGATACTTGAAAGATGTACCGTTTGCGGCGGCAAAGGATATTCGGATAAGACTACTACCATCACTCTCGATATACCCGCCGGCGCCGATACTAACAGCTATATTCAAAAACGCGGAATGGGGCATGCGTCGACTCGCGGCGGACAGCCGGGCGATCTTATAGTGGTATTCAAAGTTTTGCCGCATAAGATATTCAGACGTAAAGACTTCGATCTATACGTCGATCTTCCTATTTCGTTTACGACCGCTTGTCTTGGTGGAAAGGTGAAAATCCCAACTCTTGACGATACTTACGAATTAGATATCCCTGACGGAGTTCAAACGGGCAAGGTCATCACCGTTCGCGGTAAGGGTATAAATTCTTCTTACGGACACGGCAATCTTTACGTCGTTATAAACGTAGAGACGCCTGCAAAACTCAACAAGAAGCAAAAAGAACTGTTAAAGCAGTTGGAAGAAGAATCAGATCCTTCGCAATCGAGCAAGATGAACGCTTATAAAAAGAACGTCGAATCTCTATACGGCGTAAATCCTTACGAAAGCAAAAAATAAATTTAAGGAAATCAAAAAATGAAAGAAGTTTGTGAATTTTTGAAAAAGTGTGGTACGTATTTTCTTGCTACCGTAGAAGACGATATGCCGAGGGTCCGTCCTTTCGGCACCGCTCATATTTTTGAAGATAAACTGTATATTCAAACGGGTAAAATCAAAGACGTTTTTAAGCAAGTTGAGAAAAACCCTAACGCTGAAATTTGTGCCTTTGACGGGCAAAAATGGCTGAGAATAAGCGGAAAACTTATTCATGACGATAGAAGAGTAGCGCGCGAATCCATGCTAAACGCATATCCCGAACTTCGCTCGATGTATAACGAGGACGACGGCAATACCGCTGTTTTATATTTTAAGGACGCGACCGCAACCTTTTATTCGTTTACCGAAGCGCCTAAAACCGTTAAATTCTAAGGTGTAAATTATGAAAAAAGTATTGATTTTATCGGGAAGCCCGAGAAAAGCCGGCAATTCGGATTTGTTATGCGATGAATTTATGCGCGGTGCAGTCGACGCCGGTCACGACGTTGAAAAAATCAGAGTGAGCGAGAAGAAAATTGGTTTTTGCCAAGGTTGTTATTACTGCCAAAAATCGGGCGGCGTTTGCGCCATCAAAGACGATATGGCGGAAGTTCTTCAAAAGATGATTGACGCCGACGTTATCGTTTTGTCGAGTCCCGTTTATTTTTACTCGATCGACGCGCAATTAAAGGCTTTGATCGATAGAACGGTCGCAAGATGGGAAGAGGTTAAGAACAAAGAACTTTATTACATAGCGACTTGCGCAGACCAAGACAAATCTTCGCAAATAAGAACTATCGAATGTTTCCGCGGCTACGCCGATTGTATTGACGGCGCCGTTGAGAAAGGCGTTATTTACGGCACGGGAGTATATCGAAAGGGTGAAATTAAAAACAGCCCCGCGTTTTCAGAGGCATATCAAATGGGGCTTAACGTTTAATTTAGTACATAATATCTTAAAAAGCGGACGAATTTTCGTCCGCTTTTTCTCTTATATAAGATTTTTGATTTTATCGACGTTTTCGCGTTTTGTTAAGCCCATAACTATTATTTTATCGTCGAGGTATTCGATATTTGCCGTCATAGTAAGCGTTTTAAGTTTTTGTAAAACGGGCGACGACTCGTAATTTATTTCTAACTTATACTCTGTAAATTGACCGAATAATCGTTCGTAAACAGCGTCTTTTAGTTTTGTCAACCCAACTTTCTCTTTTGCCGAAACTGTAATAAAATCTTTATCTATAAACGCTTTAGTCGGAATATCCGATTTATTTAAGATATAAAGCCTGTTTTGATTTGCTCCTATCGAATTCAATATCTCGTCAGCAACTTCTCTTTGATTTTTGAATTCCGCCGACGCGTCTGCAACGCAAACTATCAAATCGGCGTATTTGGCTATTTCGAGAGTTGATTTGAAAGCTTCCATTAGAGTTTCCGGTAGTTCCCTTATAAACCCTACGGTATCGATAAAAATTACCTTTTCATCATAAATTTTCGTTGATCTTGCGGTCAAATCGAGAGTTGCGAATACCTGATTGAGTTCAAGAATATCGCTTCCGCAAAGAGTATTCACAAGGGTTGATTTTCCTACGTTCGTATATCCAACGACGGCAACCGTTTTAACGTTGCTTTTTTCTCTTTTATTTACCTGTAATTTTTGCCGTTTTTGTACTTCTTTAAGTTTCCTTTCAAGTCCCTTTATGCGTGTTTTTATATAACGCCTGTCCATTTCGAGTTTGCTCTCACCGGGACCTGTCGAGCCTATCCCGCCGCCTTGACGTGAGAGGCTATCTCCT
>JAFVDA010000060.1 GCA_017478765.1 Clostridia bacterium | reverse complement strand
GTATGCCGCAGTACGCCGTCGTCGGGCGCAGTTCGCTCAATATTCCTATCGGAAGCGAAGAGCCTTCTACCAGCCTTATGCCTTCGCTCGAAAGGATAAATCCGTAAGGCGCGCCTATTTTAACGAAATCGCACCTACCGTTTTTAAGGTCTATAACCCCCATATCCATAGCGGAAAAGTTATCTTCGGTGCAAATGGAAATTATTTTATTTACTATCGGCAGGACTACGCTCGTTTCGAGTCCTGCCTTTAACATGCCCTCTATAGCGCCTATCGACGCGACCGAAGTGGACATTGCAGATCTACCGCTACCCATTCCGTCCGACAGGGCGACAAGAACTCTGTTCTCATCTAACATTATTACCGAATGAGAGTCGCCCGAATAGGTTGAGCCGTTCTTTTTTACCGAACTGACGCCGAACGTTACCTGAAGGGGCGGACAAGGGCTTATCTCCAGATATTTCAGACCTTCGGCAAGCGGCTGTTTTTCCACAATTTGCGATCGCTTTCCCGAAAACTCTTCGATAAAGGACGATAAAGCCTTTTCGTTTGCGTTGTTTTTCACGATGAGTTGATAGGTCTTTTTCTCGTCTCCGCACACGGCTACGCCCAAGCATCTTATTCCCGACTGGGCGAGTTTTTCGTATATGGCGGATTCCGTTTTTTGATCTCTCGGCATGGAAAGGTTTACTTCGTACGCAAGCTTTGATAGTCGCTCCTTTATCCCGCCGAAGGAAATCGCCAAAAGTTTTTTGACGTCCTCGGTCTTTTTTGCGCTTTCGATATTTTGCGAATACGCGTCTATAAGTCGATTAACTTCAAAAATCAACGGGTTTGGATTTACGCATTGATCGAGCGTTTGTTTGGGAAGATCAACTAAAGTCACCCTGCCTTTCGAGAGCCCGAGCCTTACTAATTTAGCTAAATCTTCACCGTCTTTTACCGAACAAAAATCTTTGTTTGCGCAATTTTGGCAGGCGTTTTCCCTTGCTATCCGACATATTTTTTTAACGGCGACGTCCGTTTGTTCTCCGTTTGCGCCGAGAGCTGCGAGCGCGCCTTCCGCTTCCGAAAACGCTTGGGAAAGATCGTATAGTTTGCCGCTTAAAGCGCTTTTAATCCTCGTAAGAATAAGTTCTGCCGTTCGTTCTCTTCCGATGAAACCGGCGTTTCTTATTTTATCGAATACGGAAGCGGGAATAAACGAGAATAAAACGCAAGGAATAAGTGCAAAAAGTCCCTCTATATATCCGTAAACGGGGTAAAAGTTAATAAGATACGCAAACGCCGCGTCGACCAAAGTAACGGCGAGCGCGGGGAAAAACGATACTCCGTTTTTGAATAGATACGCGGCGAAAAACGCGGCGACGTAAAGAGCAAAGTAGCCTAAGTTGTTTTGCGCTAAGGTTGGCGGTAACGCCGATACGCAGGCGACGATGAGCGCCGTAGGGCTTTTGTATAACGATACGGCAAACAGGACAATGAAAAACGATATGCTTTTGAATAGATCGAACCCGAAACACCTGACCGTTTGATAGGAACAAACTGCGTAGCATACGGCGACGGCAAGGGATTCGTACGTTTTAGCCATCGCGATAAAATTTTTGTATTTAACGGCGCCTACGGCTATCTGACAGACGAAGTAAAAAACCACGATAATCGCCGTATAGACCAACTTATCAACTATTTTGCCGTCGTGAAACGCAAGATAAGGAGCGTTTGACAAAAAGATGAAAAATATCATTTCCGCGCCCGGTTTTTTATCGTTTTTACGGTACACGGCGTAAAGTCCTACCGTGATTACGGCGGTCAGAGCGCCGTTAAAAAACATCGGCAGAGTACCGTAACGAACGAAGGATACGAAAAACGCCGCCGTAGACGGTATTATCCCGCCGCCGCCGAGCGCCATCGCCGTAAACAGCGAACAGGATAGGGGAAGAGCGGCGGAGTTGAGACAGTAGTATATGAAAAATTGAACGAGGCAGGATAATATTGCGAAAATCAGTTTTTTTATTTTCATACGAAATCCTTTTTTTATGAATATAACCGCGTTTTTGCTACTGAATATTGACTTAAAAGGGCGAAAAACCGCTTGTTTTGTCCTTTTTAAGCGTCGGTTTGCGGTTGGCAAGGCGGTTTATCGAAAGCAAAAAAACACTTTTACGCGTGCGAGTGTGTGCGACATAATAATAAATATTTGTACAAAAAGGCAAAAACGTCGAAAAAACTCTTGCAAAAAACGATTGCCTATGATAAAATCATAAAGGTTAAAAAATTCACACCGAACCCTTGGGGAGTCCGTGGCGGCAAAATCCAACCTATAGGTCGCTATAATAACCCCGACAAACCGAATAAAACCGCTTAAATTCTTTTCAATGAGCGGGCTTTTCGGTCGAAAATACGAGCGTTCGGGAGGATTAACGGAGGTATTTTTATGGAAGTTACCACTATGAAGCAACTTCTCGAAGCGGGCGTTCATTTCGGACACCAGACGAGAAGATGGAACCCGAAGATGAAAAAGTACATTTTCGGCGCAAGAAACGACATTCACATTATCGACTTGCAGATCACGCTTAAACTTATCGAAGAAGCGTACGACTTCGTCGCTAAAAGCGTTCAGGAAGGTAAGACCGTTTTGTTCGTAGGCACCAAGCGTCAGGCACAGGAAGCCATTCAGCAAGAGGCTGAACGTTGCGGAATGTTCTACGTCAACAACCGTTGGCTCGGCGGCACGCTGACCAACTTCAAGACCATTCGTTCGAGAGTGGAAAGACTCAACAAACTCTATCAGATGGAGCAATCGGGCGAATTCGATCTTCTTCCCAAAAAGGAAGTTTTGGCGCTCAAAGCCGAAAGAGATAAACTTCAAGCCAACCTCGGCGGTATCAGAGAGATGAAGACTCTGCCCGACATTATGTTCGTAGTAGATCCTTCTTGCGAAGATATAGCCGTAAAAGAAGCGAGAAAACTCGGTATCCCCGTCGTCGCTATAACCGACACCAACTGCGATCCCGATCTTATCAACTACGTTATTTCCGCTAACGACGACGCTATCAAAGCCGTCAAACTCATTACGTCCATCATCGCCGACGCCGTTATCCAAGGCAATCAAGGCGAGGACGCCGTTATCAGAATGAGAGAAGAAGCCGCCGCAAGAAAGGCTGCTCAGGAAGCAACTGCCGACGAAGCCGAAGCCGCTCCCGCCGAAGAGACTGCCGAAGAAGAGCCCGTTGAAGCGTAATCACCGAAATTATAGTTTTAGGAGATAATAATTATGAGTTTTACTGCACAAGACGTAAAGACGCTCCGTGAAAGAACCGGATGCGGTATGATGGACTGCAAAAAAGCGCTCGTCGAAACGGACGGCGATATGGAAAAGGCAGTTGACTTTTTGAGAGAAAAGGGTATGGCTACCGCCGCGAAGAAGGCTTCGAGAATAGCCTCCGAAGGCGCTTGCTACGCTACTGTCAAAGGTAACGTTGCGGTAGTTGTCGAAGTCAACTGCGAGTCCGACTTCGTTTCCAAGGGCGATATGTTCATGGGCTTTGTCAAAGAGGTCGCCGAATACGTTATGAATAACGACGTTAAGACCATCGAAGAGGTCGTTGCCGCTATGCAAGCGAAGACCACCGAAGCCATTCAGAAGATCGGCGAAAACATCAAGATCAGAAGATTTGAAAAGTACGTTTCCGACCAAGCGCTCGACAGTTATATCCACATGGGCGGCAAGATCGGCGTTTTGGTTGAATGCGCTAACGGCGTTTCCGCCGAAACTATTCACGACGTAGCGTTGCAGATCGCCGCGTACAAGCCTTTGTATGTCAACCCCGAAGACGTTCCCGCCGAAGTTATCGCGAAGGAAAAGGAAATTCTTCTCGCTCAAATTAAGAACGATCCCAAACTTGCCAACAAGCCCGAAAACATCATCGAAAAGATGGTCGACGGCAGAGTCAACAAGTATTACGAAGAGAACTGCGTTATGAAACAAGCGTTCGTCAAAGAGCCTTCAACGACCGTTGAAAAACTTTTGGCGGCTTGCGGTTCCAAAGTATTGAGATTCACTCGTTTCGAGATGGGCGAAGGCTTGCAGAAAAAGAGCGAAAACTTGGCTGACGAAGTTGCGGCTCAAGTCGAAGCAATGAAGAAATAATTCTAAAACATACGGAGAAACAAGCCAAAACGCTTCATAGTTTCTCCGTTTTTTTAAGAATAAAAATTTACGGGAATACAAAATGAAAGATCCGAAATTCAAAAGAATTTTATTGAAAATAAGCGGAGAAGCGCTCTCCGGCAACAAGGGCTTCGGCTTTGATTACGACTTTATGGAAAAGGTCGTCGAGCAACTCGTAACGCTCAATAAATCGGGCGTCGAGATAGGCGTAGTCGTCGGCGGCGGAAACTTCTGGCGTGGCCGTCAAGGGACCAACCTTGAAAGGACGACTGCCGACTATATGGGTATGCTCGCCACCACCATGAACGCTTTGGCGTTGCAGGACGCCATTGAAAAACACGGTGTTCCCACGAGAGTGCAGGCGGCGATCGATATCAACAAGGTCGCCGAGCCTTACGCAAGGAGAAAGGCGACTCGCCACCTTGAAAAGGGCAGGATAGTCATCTTTGCCTGCGGAACGGGCTGTCCGTTCTTCTCGACGGATACCGCCGCGGCGCTCCGCGCGGCTGAGACGGACGCCGAGATAATACTGCTTGCCAAGAACGTCGACGGGATTTACGACAGCGATCCAAAACTCAATCCGTTCGCCAAAAAGTACGACGAGATATCCTATATGGACTTTATCGCGCAGGGCTTGAAGGCGATGGACGCAACCGCCGTCACCATCTGTATGGAAAATTCCATGCCCGTTCTTTGCTTCGGGCTGGACGATAATTCCATAATTCGCGCGGTCGAAGGCGAGGATATAGGCACCTGGATAAGATAAACACGTTTTCTAAACAAAATAATAAAATAAGGAGAAACATTATATGGCAGTCGATATGGAAAAGGTCGAAATGACGCTTTTGGAATCCGAAGAAAGAATGCAAAAGACGGTTAGCGTCTTGAAAAACGAGTATTTGATGGTGAGAGTCGGCAGAGCAAATCCGCACGTTCTCGATAGGGTTATGGTTGACTTTTACGGGCAGATGACGCCTGTGAATCAAGTTGGCAATATCTCCGTTCAGGAAGGTAAGTGTCTGGTTATCTCACCGTGGGATAAGGGCTTACTCAAAAACGTAGAGAAGGCTATTTTAGCCTCCGACGTAGGCATCACCCCCACTAACGACGGTAACGTCATTCGCTTGGTATTCCCCGATCTAACCGAGGAACGCCGTATCGAGATCAGCAAGCAGGTGCGCAAGATGGCTGAAGAAGCCAAGGTCGCCACGAGAAACGTCCGCAGAGATACGCTCGACGCGCTCAAAAAAATGAAGACCGCCAAGGAGATCACCGAAGACGAATACGCCGATTTCGAGAAGGAAGTAAACGATGCCACCGCGAAAGCGACCGATCAGATCGATAAACTCCAATCCGAAAAAGAAAAGGAAGTAATGACCGTATAATGTTGCCCAAACACATAGGGTTTATAATGGACGGGAACGGCAGGTGGGCGAAAAAGCAAGGCAAACCCCGTAGTTTCGGGCACGCCAAAGGCGCCGAAGTTTTGGAAGGACTTTGCGACCATCTGTTTGAGAAAGGCGTAAGGTGTCTTTCGTTTTACGCTTTTTCGACCGAGAACTGGTCGCGCCCCGAAGAGGAAGTCAAAAAGCTCAACGATCTTCTCGTCAAGTTCGTCAAAAAGTTTTTGCCTACATTTATTAAAAACAAGACGCGACTGGTTATATCGGGGGATCTGACAAGCCAGAGAATAAGCGATTCCACGCGCAAAAAAATAATGAACGCGGTCGAAAAAACTTCCGAGTTTACCGAGCATATCGTCAATATTTGCTATAATTACGGTTCGCGTAGCGAGATAGTGCACGCTGTGAACGCCCTTTTAGAGCGCGGCGAGTCGGTCACGGAACGGTCTATAGAAGAAAATTTGTGGACCAACGGGCTTGGCGACGTGGATCTTATCGTGAGAACGAGCGGCGAGCAGAGGCTGAGCAACTTTTTGCTTTGGCAATCGGCTTACGCCGAACTTTACTTTACCGATTGCCTTTGGCCGGATTTTACCAACGATGAAGCCGATAAGGCGCTAATGTGGTTTGAAAACAGAAAAAGGACTTTCGGTGGAGTTTGATTTTAAGGAGTATTAATGGAAACTAAGAGATCGGGCGAATTGCCATTACGCATTTTAACGAGCGCAGTCATAGTTATTTTACTTGTCGGACTGTTCGTGCTTCGTGAATTTGCCGATTACAGAATATTTAATTTACTTTTTTACGGGTTTTCCGTTATAGGCACGTTTGAAATGTGTAGAGCCTTAAAAGACGAGTTGACGTTTTTCGTTAAGTGCGTCGTTTGGGCTTACGCCATCGTTTTCGTGCCGATAGCAACCATGTTCCCCGATTTCGTAGGAGTAACGACTTTTGCGGCTGCCTTGTTGGTGCTTTGCTCGTTGGTTATCGACTTCGATTCCGCGACCATAAAATCGGTTGGGTGCGGACTGCTCGTGTGCGCGTACCCCAACTTTATGCTGACGGCGTTTATAAAACTCAACGCCATGCAACATAACGGGTTTGTTCCCTTGCTTTTGGTGTTTGCTACTTCCACCGTTTCCGACGTTTTCGCGTATTTTTCGGGATCGATAATAAAGGGCAAAAAACTTTGCCCCAACATCAGCCCCAAGAAAACTGTCAGCGGTTTTTGCGGCGGACTGCTCGGCGGAGCCATCGGCGCAATAGCCGTCTGGCTGGTCTTACCTTCGGCAAAAGGCTTTGTTTACGCGGTCGACTGGGAATGGGTGTTCTATCTCGTCATAGGACTACTGTCTTCCGCGGTGTCGTCGTTCGGCGATCTCGTTGAAGGCGCAATGAAGCGTAAACTCGGAGTTAAAGATATGGGTAAGATACTCCCCGGTCACGGCGGAGTGCTCGACAGGATAGACAGCGCCATTCTTAACTCTGTATTTATTTACTTCCTGTTCTCGTTTTTACTGCGCTGACTTAAAACGCAAAAACATATTATAATAAATACAAGCGTATAATAAAATATATTCACGAAAAATCTTTTAGCAAAGATTTTTCCGTGAGGACTTGCTTTTAGTATAAAAGATTTTATGAAAAAAATAGCCTTGCTCGGAAGCACGGGGTCTATAGGAAGACAGGTCGTGGAGTGCGTTAAGCGCTATCCCGACAGGTACGAGATAGTTTCTCTGTCCGCTAACGAAAACGCCAAACTTTTGGGCGAACAAATAAATATGTTTAAGCCCGAAGTTGCAGGGCTTGTAAATGCTGAAAAGGCGGGCGAGATAGGAGTCTTGCCCGCTCAAACTACGCTCTTTTTAGGCGAACAGGCTGCCGTACACGCGGTTATAGACCAAGCCGATCTCGTGTTCGTTGCGATAGTCGGGTTTGCGGGGCTCAAATGCGTTCTCGAAGCCATAAGGCTCAAAAAGAACGTTGCCATCGCCAACAAGGAAACTTTGGTCGCGGGCGGCGAACTCGTAACCCGCTTAGCAAAGGAAAACGGAGTAAAACTTATCCCCGTTGACAGCGAACATTCGGCGATATGGCAGTCGCTCTACTTGGACCAATCGACTCCGTTTGAAAACATTATAATAACGGCTTCCGGCGGCGCTTTCAGGGACGTACCCAAAGAAAACCTACCATTTATGAAAGCAAAGGACGCGTTAAAGCATCCCAACTGGAATATGGGTAAAAAAATAACGGTCGATTGCGCGACCATGGTCAACAAGGGGCTTGAAGTCATCGAAGCAAGGTGGCTTTTCGATTGTCCGTACGAAAAAATAAAAGTTGCGTATCACCCGGAAAGCATAGTCCACTCCATGGTGGAGTACGCCGACGGTGCGATAATGGCGCAAATGGGATTTCCGTCGATGGAACTTCCCATCTCGCTTGCCATGAGTTATCCCGAAAGGCTTGCGGGCGCGCCCAAACTGGATATTTTCGGAAAGACGCTCCACTTTGAAAAACTCGATTTGGAGCGATACCCTTGCTTTTCGCTCGTTTTGGAAGCGGCTAAAAAGGGCAATAATTATCCTTGCGCCGTATCGAGCGCAAACGAAGAGGCGGTCAAACTGTTTTTGCAGGATAAGATAGGCTTTACCGAAATATACGATTATCTTCGTTACGCGCTTGATAAGATACCCGAAATGCAGGTAACTTACGAAAATCTTTGCTCGACAGACAAAATTGCGCGTTCGCTCGTTTTGGAAAGATTTTCGCGAAAATAGTAAATAATATGATAAATAATATACTGGCTTTTTCCGACGTAATGGCGACGATTTTGTCCGTTTTGGTTGCGTTTTTAGTGCTTTTGTTGACCATAACGGTACACGAATTCGGGCATTACGTCGTCGGAAAACTTCTTAAATTCAAAATAACCGAGTTTGCCATCGGCATGGGACCCGCCATATTCAAAAAGACCAAGAAAAACGGCGAAGTCTTTTCGATAAGGCTTTTGCCTTTGGGCGGGTTTTGCGCTTTTGAAGGCGAAGACGACGCAGGTTCCCCCGGGAAAGAAAAGGAAGACCATAAAACGGGCGATCCTAAGCCTGACGCCGACGCTCCCGCGCCTTTGAGCGAAAACGCTTTCGACAACAAAAAGCCGTGGCAAAGAATACTCGTATTGCTTGCTGGCGGAGTTACCAACGTAGTGTTTGCTATCATAGTTGTCGCCGTATCGTTTTCCATATACGGTCAGTCTATGATATCGGTGGGGTCGGTCGCTTCGGGCAACGCGGTCGAAAACGAATACTGTCTTGTCGAAGGCGATCGTATTCTTGAAATCGACGGTAAATACGTCTATCTGACCACCGACTTAAACGATTATCTCAATGGAAAAAAACAGGGCGACAAGGTGTCCGTTCTCGTTGAAAACGACGGAAAAAGGCTTACTCGCCAAGTCTATTTAAGAAACGACGTCAAGGTCGAAAGTATGACCGATTTCAGTCTTTCGCTCTCGGCTCTCGGAATAGGCACGACCATTACCGTCGAGTCAAACGAAGGTTCGGCTTTCCCGAACGGCGCGCAACTCATCTCTTTGGAGGACGGCACGAGAATTGAAAAATTATCTCAGATCTGGGATAAACTTGCGGAAACGGACGTCGGCGACAGCGTGAAAATAAACGCCGTCGTTGACGGCGAAGAAAGGGTTTTGACTATAGTCGTACCGGAGAATATAGAGGACGTCAAGGGCGAATACGCTTCTAACAAAGAGCGGACGGACGCGTTCAAGAAACTATTTAACGTCAACGCATTTTACGCTTACTTTAACGTATCGTCAAATAACGTAAAGTTGGGTTTTTTCGAGGGACTGTATCGCGCGCCCGTATACGGCGTAAAAACCATGCTCGTAACGCTCAAATCCATCGGCGGCTTATTCAACGGCTCGGTATCGGTTACCGATATGTCCGGACCGGTCGGAACCATAAAGATAACTTCGCAAGCGGTCAAAATGGGGTTTTCATCAGGACTTTATTACGTTCTTGAAATTATGGCTTTGATAGGCATAAGTATAGGCGTATTCAATCTTTTGCCCGTTCCCGCTCTCGACGGCGGCAGAATAGTGTTCGTCGTTATCGAGTGGATAAGGGGTAAGCCCATCAACAAAAAGGTGGAAGCGGTCATACACTTCGTGGGGCTTATCACGCTCATCGCTTTCGCCGTTTTGGTCGACCTACTCAAACTCTTTTAATAAACGAAAACCAAAGGGCTGTCGCGTGTATTTACGCGACAGCCCGAATTTTATCCTTTGTAGATTTTATAATAGCATCCGCACGGTTTTGGTTTTTTCTTTTGCGGAGGCGGTAGTTTTTTACAAGCGCACTTTCCGACCGCAAGGGTCAGGAAAACCGCCAACAATAATTTTTGCGCGTTCATTTGTTTTACCTTCACGGCTGGTATATACTATGATAAATCTCAATAATTTGTTACCGCGCCTTTTAAGACTGAAAATAAAAAGTATTCGTTAAACTATTATTAAACAATTGATAAATGATAAAAATAGTGTTAAAATAATAAAGATAAAACTTTTATTATGTTCGCGATGGAGTTTTGATCCCACAGCGACAAGGAGACGAATATGGCGCTTTTCAGGCTTAATATCGAATGGGCGGACGACAGTAAGAATACGCTCGTATACAAGTACCCTTTCAAAAAAAGCGGAAGGGAAGTCAACAACAAGAGTTCTTTGACGGTCAGAGAGTCGCAAATGGCGGTTTTCGTTTATAAAGGTCAGATAGCCGATATATTCGAGCCGGGCTTATACCAACTCGAAACCAACATTTTGCCTATTTTGACAAAACTTGCCGCTTGGAAGTACGCGTTTGAAACGCCTATCACGCTCGACGTGTATTTCGTCAACACCAAACAGTTTACCAACATCAAGTGGGGTACGCAAAACCCCATCATGATGCGCGATCCCGAATTCGGCGCGATAAGGGTAAGGGGCTACGGCGCGTTCGCGTTTAAGGTGGATGATCCCGCGACCTTCCTAAAAGAACTGTTCGGAACCAATTCCACCTTCAAAACTTCCGACATCGAAGATTACGCCAAGACCATGCTTATTTCCGCACTTGCCGACGCTTTGGGCGAGAGTAAGATATCCGCGCTCGACCTTGCCGGCAACACTCTCGAATTCAACGAGATGGTCAAGTTGAACGTTCAGGAAAAATTCAGCGAGATGGGCTTGAAACTTACAAATCTTTTCATCGAGAATATGTCCGTTCCGACCGAAGTCGAAAGGGCGCTCGACGAAAGGAGTAGACTTGGAATTCTCGGCGGAGCGACCGACACCATGATGAAGGTCGCCGCAGCCGAAGCCATGAAGGACGCCGCTAAAAACCCCGGAGTAGGCGGTACGTTTATGGGCGCGGGAGTAGGTTTGGGCGCAGGCGCCGCGGTAGGTTCGGTGTTTGCCGAAGCCATGAAGCCACAGGCGCAAAACGGTCAGGCTGCGCAAGGAAACGGCGCTGCACAGGCGGCGCAAGGCGGAAAGACCTGCGCAAAGTGCGGGGCGCAAATACCTTCGGGCGCTAAGTTCTGCCCCGAATGCGGCGAAAAGGTTGCGCAAAAAAGGTTTTGCGTAAACTGCGGAGCCGAAATTCCCGCGGGTGCTAAATTCTGCCCCGAATGCGGAAACAAACAATAATGGAATTTTATTTATAGGAGATATATAATATGGAAAGAAAAATCACGGGTGATACTTTGATTATCGACCTTCTTCAAATCAATCCGAACGCGGCGGAGATACTTTTCGCGCACGGAATGCATTGCTTAGGGTGCGCCCTTTCTCACGGCGAGACCATCGAACAAGCCACCAACGCTCACGGCGAAGATCTCGAACAAATTCTTGACGAACTCAACGCTTAATTTATCTTTTTCGGAAGGATTGCAATGACGGACGACGTTTTTACCGAATACTCAAACACAAAAGACGCGGCGGAACAAAAGGGTTTGGACGCTTTTGACGATTACGTCGATAGGGGCAAGGAAGTCAAATGCCCTAATTGCGGCGGCAATATGGAGTTCGATCCGGAAACGCAAGGTCTTAAGTGTTCTCATTGCGGTACGAAACTGGATATAGAAGAACGCGTCAAAGCCAACGAGATCGGCATAGAACAAGCCTTCAAGCACGCCGAAAAGTGGGATAAAGCGGTGGTCGTAAGGTGCGAAAACTGCGGCGCAAAGATAGTTATCGAAGCCAACGAAGTCGCCAAGAAATGTCCCTATTGCGGGACCAGCCAAATCAAAAAAAGCGACGAAATGGTCGGCTTAAAGCCCAACGCCGTCTATCCCTTCACCGTATCCAAAGCGCAAGCCGAATTGCTTGCTAAAAAGTGGGCGAGAAGAAAACTTTTTGCGCCGAGAAAATTCAAAAAGACCATCGAGGCGAACAACTTTCACGGCGTGTACGAGCCGGGCTTTACGTTCGACTCGGCTACCTCTTCCACTTACGAAGGCACCATCGGCGAAACTCGGACGAGAACGGTCGGTAGCGGAAAAGATAGGCATACCGAAACGTATATCCACTGGAAACACGTCAAAGGCAGCATCGAACACGATTTTGACGACGTAACGATTTCCGCGTCAAACGGCGACGTTGAAAGGATCTTTTCCAAGTTGCAACCCTATCCCATCGACAACATCAAAGCTTACGAGAAAAAGTATCTCGCGGGCTTTAAGGCTAACCACTACCAAAAGGATATAAAGACCTGTTGGCAGGAAGCCAAGTCTGTCATGGACGGCGCGATAAGAAAGATGATACTTAGCCGCTACGATTGCGACGTCGTGGAGTATCTAAACGTTTGGACTACGCACGAAGACGTAACGTATAAGTACGTTTTATATCCCGTATACAGGCTTAATTACCACTTCAAGAAAAAGGACTATAACGTTTCCGTCAACGGCGAAACGGGCAAGGTTTACGGTAAAACGCCCGTGTCACCCGTAAGAGTGGTGATAGCGGTTGTTTTGGCGGCGCTTGCCGTGGTCGGCTTGTTGTTGCTCGTGACCGGCGGCGATCTTACGAATTTGATCGATTTTTTCACAAGTTAGTCGCTTTTTTCACCTAGATCGACGCATAGCCGACAT
The DNA here is from genome assembly GCA_017478765.1 of Clostridia bacterium. GTDB lineage: Bacteria > Bacillota > Clostridia > Christensenellales > Borkfalkiaceae > UBA4636. The sequence goes on along the minus strand of JAFVDA010000060.1, from coordinate 14,457 downwards.
AAAAAACGTCGGTTTAACGTTAAAAACTATTGACTAACCGACCGAAAAAGTATAAAATATTGTTATCTTTTTGTATTAAGATAAATTGAAATCATCAAACGCTCGCCCGACGCTTTCGGACGGGCGCGGAGGAAAAATGAAAAAATTTATATCCTTAATTATCGCTCTCGCACTCTCATTGACGCTTATAATGTCCTTTTCCGCCTGCGCGGAAGTGGAAAACGGCGTTAAGATACAGAGAATGAAAATGACGCTCGAATACACCGACGCCGACGGACAAAGCGTTGAAAGAACCGTTCAGTTGAAACTTTATCTCAACAACGCACCCAAGACGACCGCTCGCTTTATGGAACTAGCAGAAAAAGGCTACTATAACGGCGTATGCGTTTCCAACGTTCAAACCAACTGGGTGGAGTTCGGCGCGTATAAATACGTTGACGGAACTTTGACGAGAGCGGACGGAGAACTTGAAACCTTAAAAGGCGAATTCTCCGCAAACGGTTGGAGCGGCAACTCGCTTTTATCCAACAAGGGCGCTCTCATCATGAAGAGAGATTACACGCTCGATACCAACACCACAGGCGTTTACGACAGCGCTAAATCTACCGTTATCGTGGCTCTCGGATCGGTTTCCAAGTTCCCTTCAAGTCAATATTGCGTGTTCGGCGTGGTCTGCTCGGACGACGAGGCTTATACCGCAACTTCCGCTTCGACCACCAAAACTCACCCCAGTATCGACGCGTTTTCGGCGCTAACGGAACTGAGAGAAACTTCCGACGGCGTTATGACCTACTATAACGAAAAGGAAAACGCTTTTTACGCCACCAAACTCGACGAAGAGGGCGTTCGCCGCTACTATCTCGGCGCGACCATCGCGGAAGACGATTCCAACCTTCTTGAAGGCGAAGCCGAAGAGCAATTTATCAAAAAGTTGGACGAGAACTCAACCGAATTTTTGGTTATCCCCTACAACACGATAACCATCAAGAGTATCGTTAAAGCGTAATTATCTTATTAACTTTTGAAAAAATATATTATATGATATGGAAGGCGGTTTTTGCTTGAAAGATGCAAAAACCGCCTTTTTAGTGAATTTTTACAATTTTACCCCCGTCGTTTAGGCACAATGCACAAGAATATTGTGCATTGTTTCGTGCTAAACGCCCCTTTATCGGTTTGACAACAGGGCTGTCGCTCATTTATAATAATGGCGTAAATCAAACCAACTGTTTTTACTACTCGGGAGAAAAAATGGAACTTTTGGAAAGGGCTATTTTAGAAAATGGCAGGGTACTACCCGGTGACGTTTTGAAGGTGGACGGATTTTTGAACCACCAAATAGACGTGCAACTCCTTAGTAAAATGGGCAAGTTCGTTTACGAACGTTTTTCCGACTGCAAAGTGGACAAGATATTGACGGTAGAAGCCTCCGGCATAGCGTTTGCTTGTCTTACCGCGCAGTTTTTTTGTTGCCCTGTCGTCTACGCGAAAAAGTCGCGCACGAGCAACCTTTCCAAAGATTGTTATTCTTCCACCGTCAGATCTTACACGCATAACAACGTCAACGATATACTCGTAAGTAAGAATCATTTGAAGGCGGGCTAAAACGTTTTGATAGTCGACGATTTTCTCGCTACCGGCGAAGCCATGAACGGGCTTATCGATCTTGTCGGTCAGGCGGGAGGTAGCGTTGTAGGCGTCGTTTCGGCGATAGAAAAGGGCTACCAAAAAGGCGGAGATAGGTTGAGAGAAAAGGGTTACGACGTTCTCTCCCTTGCAATCATAGATAAGATGGATGAAAACGGAATAGTTTTCAGAAAACAATAATTTTTATTTTCAGCAAAATATTTTCTATCGGATAGATAGAATATGGAGGTATAAAATGAAGAAAGTTTTAGCACTCTTAGTTGCCGCCGTTTTGTCGGTAACGCTCGTTGTCTCTCTCGTTGCTTGTAACGACAAGGGTAATGGCAACACGCTCGAAAAGGTTTACGAAAACGTAATCGCCAACGGCGATCCCACCCAGGCTACGGGTTACGTTGAAGGCACCAACAAGGACATTAAAGTTGCTCTTATCACGCTCCATGACGAAAACTCCACTTACGATAAGAACTTTATCGACGCTTTCAAAGCCGCTATCGCCGCAAAGGGTTTGACTGAAGCAAACTACGCCATCACGACCGCCGACGAAAAAGCCGAATGTTACGATAAAGCTGCAAAATTTGCTCGTGACGGCTATACCGCCGTATTTGCAGATTCTTTCGGTCACGAAAGTTTCATAATGCAAGCTGCCGAAGAGTTCCCCGACGTTCAATTCTATCACGCTACCGGAACTCACGCTCATACCGAAAAGGATCTTCCTAACTTCCACAATGCGTTTGCTTCCATCTATGAAGGCAGATACGTTGCAGGCGTTGCAGCAGGTCTTAAACTTCAATCAATGTATGAAACGGGCGCTTTGACCACCAAGAACTTCAAAGTCGGTTACGTAGGCGCTTGGCCTTACGCCGAAGTTATCTCCGGATATACTTCCTGGTTCCTCGGCGTTAAGTCGGTTATCGATACCATCGAAGGCGCTACGCTCAACATGGAAGTCAGATACACCAACAGCTGGTACGACGAAACCGCTGAAAGAACCACGGCTCAGGCTTTGATCGATATGGGTTGCCAACTCATCTCTCAACACGCCGACTCCATGGGCGCTCCTACCGCTTGTGAAACCGCGGGCATTCCCAACGTTTCCTACAACGGTTCTACCGAAGCTAACTGCCCCAACACCTTTATTATTTCTTCCAGAATCAACTGGCAGCCTTACTTTGAACTCATGCTCAACGCCGCTATGGGCGGATCGGCAGTTCCCAACGAATGGACGGGTACGTTCGCTTCCGGCTCCGTTGAATTGACGGCTCTCGGCGCTACCGCTCCCGCGGCAGGCACCCAACAAAAACTCGAAGCCGTTATTGCTCAACTTGAAGCAGGCACTTTGAAGGTTTTCGATTGCTCCAAATTCACCGTTGGCGGCAAAAAACTCACTTCTTACACTGCCGACGTTGACGACGCAGGCGACTTCAAGGGTGAAACCGAAGTAGTTAAGACCGAAGGCGGAGTTACCTACTTTGCCGAAAGCTACTACCGTTCGGCTCCTTATTTTGACGTTATAATCGACGGCATCAACGCTGTTAAATAAGACAAAAATCCCATTTCAAACGGGCTCGGGCGGAGTTTTTATTCAACTCCGCCCTATACCGTTTTTATAAAACCCCTTTTAAGGAGAAAAAGGTTTTGGAAACCACTACCAAAAACAATGGGCAAGTTTCGGAACGCCCGATAGCCATACAACTGAAAAACATTACCAAAGCGTTCGGAACCAAAGTCGTTGCAAACAAAAACGTAACGATGGATATAAGAAAGGGCGAGATTTTATCCGTACTCGGCGAAAACGGTTGCGGAAAGACCACGCTCATGAATATGCTTGCGGGTATATACTATCCCGACAGCGGTGAGATATTCATAAACGGCGAACCCGTTTCCATTTCATCCCCGAAAGACGCTTTCGAGCATAAAATAGGTATGGTCCACCAACACTTCAAGTTGGTCGACGTGTTTACCGCAGCCGAAAATATCACGCTCGGCTTAAATGAAAAGTACAACAAAAAGGAAATAAGAGCCAAGGTGCTTGCAATGAAAGAGCGCTACGGCTTTAATATAGATCCCGATAAAAAGATATACGACATGTCCGTTTCCGAAAAGCAAACGGTAGAGATAATGAAGGTGTTGTATCGCGGCGCGGACTTTTTGATCCTCGACGAACCTACCGCAGTTCTCACCCCGCAGGAAACGCAAAAACTGTTCTCGGTCATTCGCAAAATGCGTGACGACGGCAAGTCGATAATAATAATCACCCATAAACTTCACGAAGTTTTAGCGATATCCGACCGAGTAACCATACTCCGCAAGGGCGAATATATCGACACTATCGCCACGAAGGACGCCAACGAACAAATTCTTACCGAAATGATGGTCGGCAAGAAGATTGAACTCAATATCGACAGGACCGATCCCGTCAACGCGGAAGACAGGCTTATCGTCGAGAACGTCTCCTACACCAACCACGAAGGTCGAAAGATACTCGATTCCGTTTCTTTCACTGCTCGCTCGGGCGAAATACTCGGTATTGCCGGCATATCGGGGAGCGGACAAAGAGAACTTCTCGAAGCCATCGCCGGTCTTCAAAAGATAGATACGGGCGACATTTTATACATCGATCCCGACACGAAAGAGACCATCGATTTAAGGAGCAAAACGCCCCTTCAGATAAGAGATCTCGGAGTAAGATTATCGTTCGTACCCGAAGACAGACTTGGCATGGGCTTGGTCGGCAATATGGACATAATCGACAATATGATGCTTAGATCCTACGATAAGGGAAGTTCGATGTTCCTTGACAGGAAAGCGCCTTCCGACCTTGCCGACAACGTTATAAGCGGTTTGGAAGTGGTCACGCCCAGTTCTCATACGCAGGTAAGAAGACTTTCGGGCGGTAACGTTCAAAAAGTTCTCGTCGGAAGGGAAATATCCTCTTCGCCAAAGGTTTTGATGGCGGCGTATCCCGTAAGGGGCTTGGATATAAACTCATCGTATCTTATATACAATCTTTTGAACAAGCAAAAGGTATCCGGCGCCGCGGTCTTATTCGTGGGCGAAGACCTCGACGTTCTCGTGGCTTTATGCGACAGGATAGTCGTTATCAACTCCGGTAGGATAACCGGAATAGTCGACGGAAGAACGACGACTAAAGAAGAAGTCGGACTTTTGATGACGAAAACCGATAATTAACCATTTTGGACTATTTATGAATAAAACGTTTGATACAATTTTTAAGATCGGAAGAGTTCTTAATATTATTTGCGGTTTCGTTCTTGGGCTGCTGTTTTTGACCAAACTCTTCGCTTTGCAGGACAGTACCGCGCTCGTACCGACCATCGTATACGGCGTTGCGCTTATAATTGCGGTGGTGTGCTTTATATTTGCCGGGAAGGCGTATAAGAAGATAGCGTCGGGCGAATATACCGTCGAACATTGCGTTATATTATGCGTTACAGGCATAGCGTCGGTGTTTGCCTATACCGTATGCGGAGTATTGAAGATTATCGACCGCGACAGGACGCAAATAGTTTCTGAGCCGCTCGTAAGACTTGTTAAAAGGGATTCGAGCAGCGTAAAACGTAACGTTATCGTCTACGCTACGACCATAACCATTTCGCTTTTACTCGGGTGCTTGCTTATAGCGCTCGTTGGACGCGGTGACTTTTTCAAGGTGCTTACCAACGTATTCACCGGTTCGTTTTCAGGCGGAGAGATGTGGGTTTTAATGCAAAACTTTGCGCTTCTACTTGGTGTTTCCGCGGCTATAATACCGACTTTCAGAATGAAGTTCTGGAACCTCGGCGGCAACGGTCAGATAATGATCGGCGGCGTTGCGACCATGCTCGTCATGCACCATCTCGGCAAAATGGGTGGCTTAAGTCAAGCGGTATTGATCCCCATTATGATAGTCGCTGCGGTGGCGGCGGGTATGATTTGGGCGGTCATTCCTGCAATATTCAAGGCGTATTTTAAGACAAACGAATCCTTATTTACGTTGATGATGAACTACGTTGCCGTGTACATCGTCGAAATAACGATAGCGTCGATGAACCCCGGCGGCTCTGGCGTTTTGTTTGCGAGAGATTATCGCAATTTCGGGTTGATAGACGTAGGTAATAAATACTTATTGCCGATAATCGTAGTCGCCGTTATAACTGCGTTTATGATAGTCTATCTTAAATACAGCAAACACGGATACGAGATCTCGGTAGTCGGCGAGAGCGCAAATACCGCAAGGTATATAGGCGTAAACGACAAAAAAGTTACGATAAGAACTTTGCTTTTGTCGGGCGCCATTTGCGGTATTATCGGATTACTGATAGTCGGCGGAAAAGACCATATGGTCAGCACGGACTCGGCGGGCAATATGGGTTTTACGGCGATAATGACCGTTTGGCTTGCTAACTGCAATCCCATCGCTATGATTGGAACGTGTTTTTACGTTTCATTTATAACCAAGGGTATGGACGCCGCCGCAACGGCGATAGGCGTTACCGATAATTCGGCGATCAATATCGTTTTGGGCGTGGTTTACTTCTGTATTATAACCTGTTCCTTCTTTATTAACTATAAACTTGTATTCCGCAAGTCCGAAGTAAAGCCGCAAACTAAGGCGAACGTCGCGGCGGTAGACGGAGGTGCTAACAATGGTTAACGTTATTACGAGCGCAGTATTATTCAGCGCCGTGTTCCTTTACGGCTGTTTGGGCGAGATACTCACCGAAAAGTCGGGGCATCTTAACCTCGGTATCCCGGGAATAATGTGTATGGGTACCGCAGGCGGAGCGTACGGCGTAACGATAGTTATGAACGCCGCCGACGCCGCGGGCGCGGAACCGAGTTATATTTTGCTTTTACTTGCGGCTTTAGCGTTCGGCTTTTTGTTCGGAGCGGCAGCCGCCGCTATTTACGGGTTCTTCACGATAACCCTGCGCTGTAATCAAAATATTTCCGGTCTTGCGTTGACTACGCTTGGCTCCGGGCTTGCTCAGTTTGTTATGAACGGAATAACGGATGACGGCATTCAAAAGACCAACCTTTCAAGGGCAAGCAGGATACTTTCAAAAAGCCTCCCGTTTGCAAACGATCTCGGATGGTTCGGACAATTATTCTTATCCTACGGCGTACTCGTCTATATAGCGATAGTCGTAGCGATAATCATGGGTATAGTGTTGAAGCGCACGAGATTAGGGCTTCACCTTCGCGCCGTCGGGGAAAACCCCGCTACCGCCGACGCGGTAGGTATAAACGTTACTGCGTATAAATACGGCGCTGTGACCATAGGCGGCGGTATAGCCGGGCTTGGCGGTATGTTCTATCTTCTCGACTCCACGAAGGGAAGTTTTGAAAATTCTTCGACCATCGAAGGCTTCGGCTGGTTGTGCATCGCGCTCGTTATATTCGTCTTGTGGAAACCTAACGTTTCTATCTTGGGTTCCATTTTGTTCGGACTATTGTTCTTGCTTGGTTATTTGCTCGGTATAAGCGAGCCGATAACTCAAAATTTGTTTAAGATGCTTCCGTACGTCGTTACCATAATCGTCCTGATAGTTTTAAGCATTATCGACACGCGTGAGAACCAACCTCCGCAGGCGCTTGGGTTGCCGTACTTCAGGGAAGAAAGATAGTTTTTTACAATTTGCATGAAGGGGCTTGGGCGCTATTCGTTCGCTTGGGCTCTTTTTGTTTGACAAACCTGAAACGGCACACGTTTTTTTTCAAAAAAACTTGAAAAGTCGCTTTCGTTATGATACTATATATTAAATTAAACAACGGATAAGGATATAATATGAAGCCTTTACAACTGATAAAGACCGTTCTCTATTTTTTGGCAGGCGTGGCGGTTTTGGTTTTTCACGAGCAGATAATGGACTATATCGGGATAGCCGTCGGGATAGTTATTCTGTTTTACGGCTTGGGTAGGATAATCATATCCATTGCGGAGAGGAAGGCGTTCGGCGAGGACGGAATATTTACTTCGCTAACTCACGTTCTGATAGCCGCGATAATGTTTATTGTCAACGACGATACGGTCAAGGTTTGCCTCGTGTGGGCGGTCTGGTCCATTCGCCGCGAGGGTAGGGAACTTGCCGACAGCGTGCAAAGAATGGTACAAAAAAAGCCCGGGATAATAAACGCTTTGGAGTCGGTCGTCATTATGGTTTTATCATTCACTTTGATTTTGAACCCGAGCAAACACAACGCGCACGTTCACGTTATAATTCTCGGCGTGGAACTTATTCTTGAAGTGGTCTTCCCGCTTGTCAACGACATACTCGACAGACGCCTTGCAAAAAAGAGTCAAACGACTTTGCCTGAAACGTTCGCCGCGCAAGAAGCCGCAGCCGACGTGCAGGAATCGGTTGCCGCAACTTACGCTGGTGAACCTTTGTCGGAAGATGAAACCGCGCAAGAACAAGCCGAAAACAAACAATAAACGATAAAGAAAAACGCTTGGGTTTTGTCCCAAGCGTTTTAAGTTCAGTTAGATTATTCCATGCATTCGGTAGCTTTGCCTGCGCAACCGAGAACTTCGATGAGTTTATGACGAACGACTTCCTTAACGTTAGCCCTTGCAGGTTTGAGATATTCTCTCGGGTCGAACTTGTCGGGATGCTCGAACATAAATTTACGAATGGTGCCGGTCAAAGCAAGTCTCAAGTCGGAATCGATATTGATCTTGCAGACGGACAATTTAGCGGCTTCGCGAAGTTGTTCTTCGGGAATACCTACCGCATCAGGCATCTTGCCGCCGTTTTCGTTGATCATCTTAACGTATTCCTGCGGAACGGAAGACGAACCGTGGAGAACGATGGGGAAGCCGGGAAGCTTTTCGCTTACGGCTTTCAAAATGTCAAAGCGAAGGGGCGGGGGTACGAGAATGCCCTTTTCGTTTCTTGTGCATTGTTCGGGTTTGAATTTGTAAGCGCCGTGGCTGGTACCGATAGCGATAGCCAAGGAGTCACAGCCCGTTCTTTCGGCAAATTCGATGACCTCTTCGGGTCTGGTGTAGGAGCCTACGGCGTGGGAAACTTCGTCCTCAATGCCGGCGAGCGTACCGAGTTCGGCTTCGACGACTACGCCGTGATCGTGAGCGTACTCAACGACCTTTTTGGTCTCGGCGATATTCTCTTCAAAAGAATGACCGCTGTAGTCGATCATGACGGAAGTGAATCCGCCGTCGATACACGATTTGCAGGTCTCAAAATCGGGACCGTGGTCAAGGTGCAAAACGATGGGGATGTTGGGGCATTCGATAACGGCGGCTTCGACCAACTTAACGAGGTAAGTGTGGTTTGCGTAAGCCCTTGCGCCTTTGGAAACTTGAAGGATAACGGGTGCGTTTTCCTCTTTGCAAGCTTCGGTGATAGCCTGAACAATCTCCATATTGTTTACGTTGAACGCGCCGATAGCGTAACCGTTCTTGTAAGCCATTTCAAACATCTTTTTAGAAGTAACTAAAGCCATGTTTTTGTTGTTCCTCCGAAACGTTTTTTCTTTATTATACACCTAAATTTCGTTTCGCGCAATAATAAAAAGGTTTTATTTTACTTTTAGAATATTTTTCTTTGATTTTAAGAGTTGATTTTTTGCCGATAATAATATAACGCCGACTAATTCGCTTGCAAAAGACCGAGCGGTCGGCTATAATATACTTAAACAAAGATACCCAATCGATGATAGCGTTCGGAGAGTAAGTTTTATCGTTTAACTTTTTACCCCTTTTCGCGGCAAAAACTTTTTCCGCAGACGGCGTAAAAGGTAAGATATGTTTTTCTGTGGCTTTTTTTGCGCGCTTTCTCGGTGGGTTACTATCGGGAAAGCGTTTTTTGTCGGAGTTTTTATTATGAAAATAGGCGTTATAGGTATTATTATCGAAAAGGATAGGTCTGTTGCCGAAAAGGTCAACGAGATACTTTCCCAAAACGGGGATATTATTTGCGGAAGAATGGGCGTGCCCGATAACGAAAGATCGGTGTTCGTTATATCCGTCATCGTAAGGGCGACCAACGAGAGAATCTCCGCCCTGACAGGGAAACTCGGCAGACTTGAAAACGTCAAAGTAAAAAGCGCGGTAAGCCAAGCGGAATAAAAGAAAGAAGTTCACGAAAAATCTTCTTTACGAAGATTTTTCCGTGAGGACTGTAGGTCGTAAAACGCTTAACGGCGAGAATGAATCCCGCCTTGCGTTTTTCGGCTTAAATATATAAAGAAATTCACGAAAAATCTTTTAGCAAAGATTTTTCCGTGAGAACTGTAGGTCGTAAAACGCTTGAATGAAAGTGGAAAGTGGAGAGTGGGATTGTGGTCGGGCATATTATATATGCTGCCGCAAGAAATGACTTTTCCATAAAGTATCAACTTTTTATAATTTATTGTCTTTGTTTGTATTTGAATAATTTTAGCGTTTAGTTCAAAAGTCGAAAAAAGAACAAATAAATTATCATATAATTTTGATATCCTCATTTCAACTTTCCACTTTCAACTTTCCACTTTTTTATGTAATTTCACTCTCAAAAAACGTAGGATATAAAACAATTATATAGTAACAGTAAAAAATATTTAGGAGATATACTTATGAAAAAATTACTCGTTTTACTTCTGACCGTTTGTTGCTTTACTTCGATTTTCGCCACGACGGCGTGCAAATCGACAAAGAACGGTTCGATAACCATCGCCGTCCCCGACGGCGCGCCCGTTCTCGCGCTTTATTCGTTGATGGAAAACGTCAACGTTCTGGAAAACTACGAGATAAAGTACAAGGTTTTATCGGGCGCCGAAAACATCGGCAAAACGCTTATAAGCGGACAAGCCGACTGCGCCGTAATGCCCGTAAACGTGGCGTCCAAACTGTATAACGCCGGCAACGATCTTAAACTTGCGTCCGTAAACGTGTTCGGAGTTTTATATATGGTCGGCAAAACGCCGCTGGAAAATGACGAGCAGTTGAAGGGCAAAGTTATCGCGACCATAGGTAAGGGCGCGACTCCCGACCTTTCTCTTAAGATAGTTTTGCAAGCCGAAGATATCGAATGGGTAGATTCGGACGTTGCCGTTCAGAATAAGGTGGCTTTATCTTACGTTGCCGACGCTCCTACCGCTATGAGAATGCTCGCAAAAGGCGACGCCGATTACGCAATTTTGGGCGAACCCGTCGCAACTACCGCCTGCAACAATCTTAAAGCGCAAATAGTAATGGATATTCAGCAAAAGTGGGCTGAAGTCGTGGGTGAGAATACCTTCGTTCAGGCGGGGCTCGTTATGAGAAGCAACGTTTACGAAAACACGGAACTTGCAAACGCTTTGCTTGACAGGCTTTCAAGGAACAAGGATATAATTCTTTCGAGAGCGGATAAGGTCAAAGCGACCATTCAAAAGTTCGGTAGCAGTCTGCAAGCCGATTTTACAACGGAAATGCTCGAAAGGTGCAATTTGGGCTGCGCTTCCGCAAGCGATATAAGACCTTCCATCGAAAAGTACTTTAACGCCGTTTTAGCGTTCGACGCTCAATTTATCGGCGGTAAACTGCCCGACGACGGATTTTATTACGGCGTGAACTGATTTCAGATGCCGAACAACAGGAAAAACTTAATATTATTGTCGCTATCCCCGCTGATTACCTTGGCGATATTGGTTATTTTGTCGCTCGTTGTAGCGCTCGCCGTCGGTAACGAGATAATCTTCCCCGAGCCTTTGAGCGTTGCAAGGGAGTTTTTTGCCCTTTTTGCCGACGGAGATTTTTATTTATCGCTACTTTCCACGCTGCTCAAAGTTATCGTGTCATTTGCCGTTTCACTCGTTTTGGGCGCGGGTTTTGCCGTTCTTGCGTCGAGCTGCAAGGTCTTGGAGCGAGCGCTTTTTCCGATAGTCGCCGTGAGTAGGGCGACGCCCACGATGAGCGTGATATTTTTGTGCCTTTTATGGCTCGGGCGTGACGTAAGCCCCGTTATCGTGACGGTTATAGTCGGGTTTCCGATGGTGTATTCGGCGATACTTAACGCCATCAAAGCGTGCGACAAAAAAATACTTGAAATGTCAAAGTCGTTCGGCGTGAGCAAAAGAACGCAGTTTTTCTCCTATCTGCTGCCGACGGTTGCGGACGGCGCCTATTTGAACCTTGCCTCAACGCTTGCCTTTTGCGTTAAACTCGTAATATCCGCGGAAGCCATCAGCATGAGCAACTTAACGCTCGGCAGAATGATGCAGATTTCCAACGATAACCTTTTGACGGCAAAACTGTTCGCCATAACCGTCGTGGCGATAGTTATCGGAATGGGGCTTGAATATCTTTTGATAGGACTTAGAAAACTATATCGGAGAGCAAAGTATGGCGAGAATAGTCGATCTTAACAAGAAGTGGGGCGATAAGTCGGTTTTCGACGGGTTTTCGCTTGAAGTTGCCGACGGTTCGGTCACTGCGATAATGGGTAGGAGCGGCGTTGGAAAATCAACGCTTTTGAACTGTATCGCCGACCTTACCGATTACGAAGGGCTTATCCAAGGTTTCGGGCGGACGGCTTACGTGTTTCAGGAACCGAGGCTTATAGAGTTTATGAGCGCGAGGCAGAACGTCGAGTACGTTCTTCGCGGTAAATTTGCCGATAAAGACGCAGTTAATCGACTTATAGACGGGGTTTTTGCGCTTATGAAGATAAGCGGGCTTGCCGACAGGGCGGTTAGAACGCTTTCGGGCGGGGAAAGACAAAGAGTAAACCTTGCAAGGGCGTTTGCCTATCCTTCCGACTCGGTTTTACTGGACGAACCGTTCAACTCTCTCGATACAAAACTCAAACTCGACCTGCTCATCGATCTTAAAACGATGATAACAACGTATAAAAAGACCTGTTTGATGGTTACTCACAGCGTCGACGAAGCGCTTTTTATGGCGGATAGCGTGGTTTACGTTAAAGACCGTTCGACCGCGATAACGGTTAGCGGCGTGTCGGGCGATAAAAACTTCGGCTACGAGAGCGACGGCGAGCCGAGAAAAATGCTTTGCAAACTTTTATATGAAGAATAAATCGTCAAATTCACGTCGATAATATTACCGATAAACATAAAAAACGCTCTCTTTTGATTTAGCCGAGTACGCCCATAGCGGCGGCAAAGGCATATATTAAAGTAGGCGCCATAGGTAATATTATGATAAAACGAGGCGAATTGTATTATGCGGATCTCAGCCCCGTTGTAGGAAGCGAACAAGGCGGTGTGCGCCCCGTATTGGTCGTTCAAAACGACGTCGGCAACAGATACAGTCCTACGGTCATAGCCGCCGCCGTCACGAGTAAACTCGACAAGGCTCGACTTCCGACTCACATCGAACTCCCCGCGGAGTTCGGACTTAACAAAAACTCGATAATACTTTTGGAGCAGATCCGCACGCTCGATAAGCGAAGACTTAAAGAAAGAATAGGTCTTTTGACTCCGACTCTTATGAGAAAGGTGGATAGGGCTTTATATATCAGTCTCGGTTTCGAGCAAAACGCAAATTGAGTTTATCTCCCCGCTTTGGTTAAAAGCGAGGAGTTTTTGTTTGCAAAAGACTTTATTTTTGCGCTTGAATGTGATATAATCGTAATATACGATTAAATTGGAATATTATGGAATTTTTCTTTTTCCATTTATTAGGTGAATAATGAGTAATTTGCTCGCGCTTAAAAACTATTTTGAAATACCGCTCCCGAACGGTGAGTCCTTCAAACTGTACTATTACGCGTTATGTATACTTTCGGGTTTTTTATCTTGCGCGATTCTGGCTGTTCCGTTGTTCAAAAAACGCGGTTTCAAGCCCGATATCCTTCTCGATCTTTTTATAGCCGTCATTCCTTGCTCGATTATTTTAGCAAGGGCTTGGTACGTTATTTTCGATTGGTCGAGTTTCTTCGCAAAGGATGGCACTATGTATGTCAGTCAAGTAAGCATTTTCGGCTTGACTATCGATGAATTCCCGAAATTTTTGAATATAAGGGAAGGCGGCATGGCTATTCACGGCGGAGTGTGCGGCGGAGCGTTGGGGCTGTTTATCGTTTCTAAGATAAAAAAGATCAAGTTTTCCGCGCTCGGCGATCTCGGCGCGGCGCTACTTCCTTTAGGTCAAGCCGTAGGGCGACTTGGCAATTACTTCAATCAGGAAGTTTACGGAGCGGTCACCACTCAAACTTGGTTTCCTTACGCGACGTTTATCGAAGCCGACGGCAAGTATCACGTTGCGCTGTGTTTTCACGAGATGATATTTGATTTTCTCTTGTTTCTCGCGCTGTATTTCTTCCTTTTTAAGTACAGCGGCAAGAGAAGCGGCTACACGATGGCGCTTTACTTTATGGGTTACGGCTTGATAAGGGCTTGCATGGAACCCATGCGGCAGGAGTCGTTCAATATGGGCGTGCAAATATTAGGAATGCCGACAATGTTCTGGGTATCCGTTTTGGTGTTCCTCGGCGGCGTGGCGCTTTTGACTACGCTCATCCTTCTCGATCGGAAGGACGGGAATTTCTGGTGGAAAGACTTTTTCAAGAAAAAGTCGCCTGCCTTTGAAACGGAAGAAAACTCCGCCGAGCAAGCGGAAAAATAACGCTAAACGGCGATAAAGACAAATCATATCGTTACTTAAAGGAGATATATCATGAGAAGTCAAACAAAACTTGCCGTCAATAAGACGAGAGTTAAACTTATCGGCGCCATCGTTGCGCTCGTTCTTGCGCTTGGCGGCTTTTTGATCTGCCAACTTGCGGTCGGAAAGGAAAAACTCGGCTTTCCGCCGTTTATGATGCTGTTTATTGTTTTCTTTTTATCGTTCGGGATAATCTATCT
>JAFVDA010000059.1 GCA_017478765.1 Clostridia bacterium | reverse complement strand
GCGGCGAAAAGCGTGTGAACGGCGCTATCGACAGGATAGACTCTTTCGGTGATTATATCCGCATAATCGACTATAAAACGGGCGCTGCCGATAATAAAATTTCATACGAAAAGTTTTTTACGGGGCAAAATATCCAGTTATATCTATATATGAACGCCATCGAAAGCGCGAACAAGAAACTTGCGGGCGTACATTATTTGTCGGTCTCCGATAAATACGGCTCTAACGGCGAAAACGCATTCAATTATTACGGCAAAACGCTCGCCGATAACCAAGTGGTCGGGCATCTCGACAAAAATTTCGAGCGTACCGGAAAGAGCGAGGCGTACGGCGTTTCCGTCAAAAAGGACGGTGAGTTCAACACTCGTTCCAAAGTTCTCGACAAAGACACTCTTTCCGACTTCGTAAAATACGCGAAGTTGGTTACCGAAAGCGGAGCGAACGAAATCTACGACGGGTTTTTCAAGCCGTCGCCTTATACCGAAGACGCGTGCGAATACTGTAAGTTAAAGGGTATGTGCGGCTACGATTGTTCGGTCGGTTCTCGCACGAGAAGGGTAGATGAGGTGGACGAATCGCTTATCACTAAAGCCGTTAAGGGGGAGCAAGATGAGTAAGTTTACCCTTGAACAACAGCGAGTAATAGACACTAAAAGCGGCAATCTCGTCGTAACCGCTTCCGCAGGCAGCGGCAAAACGAGCGTTATGACCGAGCGCTTTTTGCGTTTGGTGACTTCCGAACGCATACCCGTACGCAGGATACTCTGCGTGACGTTTACCAAACTTGCGGCGGAAGAACTTAAAACAAGGCTAAAGTCAAGCCTTACGGAAGCCGCTATGAAGTGCGAGGACGGGATAGAGAGAGAATTTTTGTTTCGGCAGTTGGACGACCTTCCGCAGGCGTATATTTGCACGGTGGACTCCTTTTGCAACACCTTGGTCAGAAGATATTTTTACGTTGCGGGCGTCGATCCGCAGTTCGGAGTCATAGACGAAAAGGTTGCCGACAGCCTTATGGCGGACGCTTTGGACGAGACGTTTGAAACGCTGTACGAAGCGGAGGACGAGAACCTTAAACGGGCGTTGAAAGCCTTTTGCGAACAGCGCTCGGATAAGGCTTTGAAGAAACTGGTCTTGGACGTATATAGGTTTTTATCGTCCGAAGCCGACGTAGACGGTTATGAAAAAACCGCCCTGTCGCTATACGAACAAGAAAACATAAAAATAGCGATTAACGGGCTTATAGACGGGTTTTTAGAAAAAGTAAAAGGGTTAAAACCGCAAATTACGAATTTGATCGGCGCCACCGAAGGTCTTAAAAAATTGGAAGAATCGCGCGCGCTTCTTGAATTTGCGGCGGAAGTTATAGGGTGCTTGGAAGCCGATCGCTCGCTCGAAAACTTTTCGGTGATAGCAAACGCCGACTGGTCTAAACCGCGCATAACCACCAAGGACGAGGTGGAAAAACAACTCTCCGAACAAGTCAAAGCCGTTCTCGACCAGTTAAAGACGGCTATCGGCAAGTACAAGCCCGTTTTGCTGAACCCCGACGGCGTAAGGCTTGGAGAGGGCGCGGGGGAGATATTAAAAAGTTTATTGTACGTCGTAAACGCTTTCGGCGACAGATACGCGGCGGATAAGGAAAGAATGAGCCTTTTGGACTTTGCCGACCTTGAAAGATACGCCTTAAACATACTGACGAGCGACGAAGCGCGCGCGGAAATAAGCGGTTCTTTCGACTGCGTTTTCGTCGACGAATATCAGGATACGAGCGGCGTG
>JAFVDA010000058.1 GCA_017478765.1 Clostridia bacterium | reverse complement strand
GGCGGCGGCGTTTGGGCGCCATGCTTATCCTACGACGGAAAAAGATTTTATCTTGTATATAGCAAGGTCACGTCCTGGTCGATAGAGCCTTTCAAGGACGTCGATAACTACGTTATAACCGCCGACTTTGTGGAAGGCGAATGGTCTGAACCCACTTACCTTAACAGCGACGGCTTTGACGCTTCGCTGTTTCACGACGGCGATAAGTCGTACTATATGAGCGTAAACTGGGATTATCGTAAGGCGGTGGGCGCTCCGCAATTTGCCGGCATACTTTTATGGGAATTCGACCGCCAAACGCTCAAACGCGTCGGTAAACCCGTCAATATCTTCAAGGGTACGGACAGGGGTTTGGTCGAGGCTCCGCACATCTATAAGGAAGGGGAATACTACTATCTTATAACGGCGGAAGGCGGAACAAAGGAAGAACACGCCGCTACGGTCGCAAGGAGCAAAAACGTTTTCGGACCTTACGAACTGCACCCGTTAAAGCACCTTATCACTTCTTTGGGCACGGATAACCCGCTGCAAAAGGCGGGGCACGGCAGTCTGTGTAAGGACGGCGAAGGTAATTATTACTTTGCCCATCTTTGCGGCAGAAAACTGTTTAACGGCTGCTGCGTGTTAGGCAGGGAAACGTGTATTCAGAACGTCGTTTTTAAGGACGGCTGGCCCTATCTTAAAAACGGCACGACCGAGCCGAGCGCATATTATACCGTTCCCTACGAGGTCGTAAAGGAAGAGGACAAGGGCGGCGTGATAGAGTTCAACGGCTACACGCTCAAAAACGTCTATCAGTCGCTGCGCGCGCCCATAAACGACAGAATGGAAGTTTTGTCGTCGAGAACGATAAGACTGCGCGGCGCAGAAACCATAGTTTCCACGCAAAAACAGACGGCGCTTCTCGTCCGTCAGGCGCACTATAAGTTCGAGGCGTCCTTCAAGATGAAATTCTCGCCCGAAAACTATAAGGAAGTCGCGGGGCTTTTGTATAGATACGATGAAGCCGACCAGTATTTGTTTTACGTGACTTTCGACGAACAAACAAAGGGCAACGTTCTCAACGTATTCAAAATACACGGTAAGGACTTCGAGTACATTCCGCTCAACGTAAACGTCGGGGAAGAAGTGTATCTCAAAGTTAAAGCCGACCAAAACGGCGGCACGTTCTATTATTCCGAGGACGGATCGAATTATATTCCCGTTTACCAAAACTTCGACGTTTGGTTCTTATCCGACGAAGGCGCTTCGCCCATGGGATTTACGGGCGCGTTCGTGGGTATGTACGTCGGCGACTATTCCAACAGGGAAAGATGCGCCGAATTTACTGATTTTACCTATCTCAACGAGGAAGGTGACCAATGATGGCTCTGACGAAAAAAAAGAAGATTATAATAGCCGTTATCGCGGCTGTTACGGCGCTTTTGATAGCCGCGGGAATAATTATTCCCATAGTTATTATCAACGCCAACAAGGAAAAGTCGCTTTCCGAAGCGTATAAGGACTATTTCAGAATAGGCGTCGCGTTGGACGTCGATCAAGGGTTGATGTCCTTCCCGTACGACGATGAATTCGTTTCGCAGTTTAACAGCATTACCGCCGGCAACGAGATGAAGTGGAAGTACACCGAAAACTCCAAGGGCGAATATACTTACGAACTGGGCGATTTCGTCGTGGAAAAGGCTAAGTCGCTCGGAATGGTCGTAAGAGGACATGCGCTCGTCTGGCGTGACTCCACTCCCGATTACGTCGTTCGTCACAGTACGGAGGATAATGCCAAGGCAAAGGTTTTAGACGATATCCGCTCGCACATATTCAACACGGTGACGCACTTCGGCAACGAAACCGTCTATTGTTGGGACGTGGTAAACGAAGCTATTTCCGACAGCGGCAACGCCGACGAGATATATTATCCCTGCCCACTATATAACGCGGCGGGCGAAGATTATATCTTCGAGGCGTTCAAGTACGCTCGTCAAGCCAACCCGAATATAAAACTTTTCTACAACGATTACAATCTAAATCAGCCCGTAAAGCGCGCCAAAGCCATCGCCATGATAAAGAAGATGCAAAGTCTCGGTATTCCCATCGACGGCATCGGCGAACAGGGGCATTATAACATCAGGAACTTCGATTTTGAAGAGTTCAGACGTATGTTCGACGACTTCCGTCAACTCGGACTGGAAGTGCAGATAACCGAACTTGACTTTTCCGTCTACGAATCGGACGGCGACTCGCAATTTGACTATTTGTCCGACGAACTTGCGCTCTTGCAAGCAGAAGCCTACGGCAAGGTAATGCAGATCTGCCGCGAGAACAGCGATATCGTTACGGGCGTAACCTTCTGGGGCGGCGCCGACGATAAGACCTGGTTGGATGACTTCCCCGTCAAAAACAGAAAGAATTATCCCTTGCTGTTTGACGAATTCGTCGACAGAAAGCCCGCCTACGACGCCGTAATGAATTTGAAAAACACCTACACGCTCGATAAGGATAAAGCCGAAGACCCCTCGTACAACGTGTACGACGGCAAGGCGGAAGAGTTCCATATCGGCAACTGGTACGGCGATCTCGAAAACAGCGGTTTTACCGTTGAGGATAACTTTAATTATAACGGTCAATCGGTCACCAAAGTACACTATTCAAAACTGTCGGAATACACCGAGATAGTGGCTAAAATGACGGGCAACTGCAACAGGTTCAAGTATCTTAACTTCAAACTGTCGGCGGACGCGCCCATGCTTATGATGGCGCAACTCAACTACTATATAGGTTACGACGGCGAAACCAACGACAAGGTTATCGGCGAAGAGTCTTTCGACGTAACAACCGAGCCCACCGTGTTCAGCATCAGAATACCCGACTCGAAGAGACTGTATCTTAATCTTTTGGACGAGATATGGCTGTTCCCCGAACCGGGCGACAGAACGGACGTCAACGGCAAGATCATGCGCGGTAACTTCTATATTTACGACAGTTGGTTTTCCGAAACGGCTCTAGCGGACGCTAAGGTCATAGAACCCAACGTTTCTTCGAGCGGGGTAAGCGAAAAATCTTACAAAAAGAGCGGAGAACTTACCTGGTACAACGAGACAAGTTGGTCCAAGATCAAACTCAACAGAGTGGCGAACGGTATGCAGATAGTTTCTTCCGGCGCCGCCGACTGGGCTTTCGTTTCCGTTCAACTGTCCGACTTTAAGTTGACCGACAACAAGATAAAGATAAGTTTCTACGATCCCGACGATACGGTCACGTATTTCAGATTCAGGCTTCGCGGAACGCCAACTGGCATGACCAACGACGGAATCAACACTTATATGACCTACTACGACAAGGATCTCGTTGATTTTGTTGTCGATCCCGCGTTCAAGGACGGCTACGACAAGCCGGCAAACGGTTGGCCCGAACGTATAGATTACGATCCCGCCACGGGAAGGTACGACCTGTATTACAACATCGGCGAAGAGGTCGACAATCTCAGAAGAAGGGGCGGAATAGACCTTAGCGACGAAGGTTACGGTTTGAGGTTAGTCATTCTTATCGAAACGGTCGGAAGAGACGGCAAGACCGGCACCGACTACTCGCCCAAGTACCCCGACTTCTATTCGGACGAGCAAGTAAGAGGCGAAAAGGTCGAAGCCGATAAAAAATTCAATATCATTGTAGCCGAAGTCAAAACTTACGGCGATGAAGAATAAAAAGGAGATTATTATGAAATTCGATATCAAAAAGGTAAATTACGAAGGTCCCAAAAGCAAGAACCCCTTAGCGTTCAAGTATTACGATAAGGACGAAGTCATAAACGGCAAAAAGATGAGCGAACACCTTAAATTCGCGCTCAGTTACTGGCACACCATCGACGCCGAAAACACCGATATGTTCGGCGGACCGACCATCGATAAAAAGTTCGGCATAACCGATCCCATGGATTTATACAAGGCGAAAGCCGACTTTGCGTTTGAACTTATGGAAGCGCTCGGGATCGAGTATTATTGCTTCCACGACGCCGACATTGCTCCGGAAGGCAAGACGGTCAAAGAGTCTATCGACAATTTCAATCAGATGGTCGACTACCTTGCCGAACTGCAAAAAAAATACGGCAAAAAGTTGCTTTGGGATACGGCAAACAACTTCGGCGATAAGAGGTTTATGGTAGGCGCCGCAACGAGCGCCAACGCCGACGTGTTCGCAATAGCCGCCGCAAAGGTAAAAGCCTGCATCGACGCCGACATTAAACTCGGTGGTACGGGTTACGTTTTCTGGGGCGGAAGAGAGGGCTACGATACCCTTTTGAATACCGATATGGGTCTCGAACTCGACAATCTCGGCAGATTTTTGACTATGGCTCGCGACTATGCGAGAAGCAAAGGTTTTAAGGGCGACTTTTATATCGAACCAAAGCCGAAGGAACCCACCAAACATCAATACGACTTCGACGTCGCTACCTGCGTAGGATTTTTGAGAAAGTATAACCTTACGGGCGACTTCAAGATGAACGTCGAGGCTAACCACGCGACCTTGGCTATGCACACCTTCCAGCACGAATTGAGAACGGCGCGCGTAAACGACGCGTTCGGCTCCATCGACGCAAACCAGGGCGATCTTTTGCTCGGCTGGGATACCGACCAGTTCCCCACCAACATTTACGACACGACCATGTGTATGTACGAAGTTATAAAGGCTGGCGGATTTACTAACGGCGGTTTGAACTTCGACGCCAAGACGAGAAGAGCCAGCAACACATTTGAAGATATTCTATACGCGTATATTGCCGGTATGGATAGTTTTGCGCTCGGCTATAAGCTTGCGGACAAGATAATCAAGGACGGCCGTATCGACGAGTTCGTCGAAGGTAGATACGCTTCCTATCGTTCGGGTATCGGTAAAGAGATAGTCGAAGGTAAGACCAACCTTGAAAAACTTGCGGAATACGCGGTCAATCTTGGCGACGTCAAAGTGGAAAGCGGCAGACAGGAATATCTTGAAAGCCTATTGAACCAACTGATGTTCGAGGGCGTATAAGACCATGTATATAGGCGTAGATCTCGGCACGAGTTCGGTCAAAGTGTCGCTGGTGACGGCGGAAGGGCAAATAGTAGCGTCAAACACACAAGAGTATCCGCTCTATTCCCCGCACCCCGGATTCAGCGAACAGCGGCCCGAAGACTGGCTCGATAAAACTCTTTTGGCGCTCAAAGCGCTTAGCGAGTTGACTTCGCTATCCGACGTCAGGGCGATGAGTTTTTCAGGACAAATGCACGGGTTGGTCTGCCTTGACGAGGCGGATAACGTCATTCGTCCCGCTATTTTGTGGAACGACCAGCGCACGCAAAAGGAGACCGACTACTTAAACCAAGTCGTAGGCGTGAAAAAACTGGTCGAATACACGGCAAACAGGGCGGTCACCGGGTTTACCGCGCCCAAGATACTTTGGGTAAAAAACAACGAACCGCAAAATTTTGAGCGCATAGCCAAAATTATGCTCCCCAAAGACTATCTTGCGTATATGCTCACGGGGACCTTCGCGACCGACGTTTCCGACGCGGGAGGAACACTTCTGTTTGACGTCAAAAACCGTGCTTGGTCCAAGCAAATGCTCGAAATAGTCGGCTTACCCGAAAGTGCGCTCCCGAAGGTCTACGAAAGCAGTTGCGTTATCGGTACGGTAAAAGAAAAGTTTTGCCGTCTGACAGGCTTGAATGAAAACGTAAAAGTCGTTATCGGCGGCGGCGACCAGGCGGTCGGCGCGGTCGGTACGGGTACCGTCGGGGAAGGCGGCGCGAGTATCTCGCTCGGCACGAGCGGTGTTATATTCGTCGCTTCCGAAACCTTCAAAGAGGACAAGGAGGGGTTGCTCCACAACTTCTGCCACGCCGACGGAAGATATCACTTTATGGGAGTTACGCTTTCCGCGGCGGCGTCATACGGCTGGATAACCGATCTTTTGGGCGTGGACGTAGCTTCTTTGGAATCGGAAGTAGCTGCCGCGCCGATAGACGACGTGGTGTTCACCCCCTATCTGACCGGTGAGAGAAGCCCCATAAACGCTCCGACGGTCAAAGGCTCGTTTTACGGGCTTACCGCGCAAACGAAAAGGGCTAATTTGGCTCGCGCGGTAATGGAAGGCGTGGCGTTCAGTTTGAAGGACTGTCTTTCGGTCATGAATTCCGTCGGCATCAAGCCCAAAAAGGCGAGAGTCATCGGCGGCGGAAGTCGCTCGAAAGCTTGGGTACAAATACTTGCCGACGTTCTCGATCTTGAAATTTGTAAGATAAATACTTCCGACGGCGGCGCTTTGGGCGCAGCCATTCTCGCAATGGTGGGCGACGGCGTATACGCTTGCGTCGACGATGCTTGTAAAGCCATCGTCAAGGACGTTGAAAGCGTTTTACCCGACAGGGAGCGAGCCGAAAAGTATCGCAAAAAATTCGAGATTTATAAAAAATTACAGGAATTTTCGCTCAAACTAATCAAATAAGGGGCTTTTCTCGTGAAAAAACTCATTTCAATTATTATTTGCATAGCGCTTTCGGTCGTTCTTGCGTTCGCTACGGTCGCTTGCGATTCGGGTTCGTCCGATACGTCCGATAAGCCTTCGACGGTAAGCGTACCG
>JAFVDA010000057.1 GCA_017478765.1 Clostridia bacterium | reverse complement strand
TAATCTATCAAGAGCAGGTCATGAATATAGTCCAAAGGCTCGCGGGGTATTCGCTCTGGCAAGCCGACCTTATTCGTAGGGCGATGGGTAAAAAGAACGTTGAAGAGATGAAACGTCAGCGCGAATTGTTTATCCACGGCGATAAGGACGAAAACGGCAACGTCACCATAGAAGGCGCGGTCGCGCGCGGCGTTCCAGAAGATAAAGCCGCAAAGATATTCGACGACATGGCGGACTTTGCAAAGTATGCGTTCAACAAGTCGCACGCGGCGGCTTACGCCGTAGTCGCGTATCAGACGGCGTATCTGAAGGCTTTATATCCGCAGGAGTTTTTGGCTGCCGTTCTCAATAACCGTATAGACAATATCGGCGAAATAACCAAGTACGTAATGTACTTAAAACAGCGCGATATCGCCGTTCTTCCGCCCGACATCAACAAGAGCAAGGCTTACTTTTCCGTTGAGAATAAGGCGGTTAGAATAGGTCTTGTCGCTATCAAGGGCGTAGGCAAGGGCGCTATCGACAGCATTATCGAAGAGCGCGAAAGAAACGGGGAATACACTTCTTTTGAAAACTTCGTTTCGAGGGTGGACGTCAAAGCGCTCAACAAGCGACTGGTTGAAAACCTTATACTTGCGGGCGCTTTCGACAGGTTCAAAGTTTACCGTTCGCAACTTATGCTCGTTTGCGGCGAACTTATCGATATGGCGGTATCGCTTGCCAAACAGCGCGAGTCCAACCAGATGAGTTTGTTCGGCACGATGATAGAGGAAACTCCCATAAAGATAAACTACCCAAAGATAAAAGAGTTTGACGACAAGACCAAATTAAACAACGAAAAAGCCGTTCTCGGCGTGTTTATTTCCGGGCACCCGCTCGAAAAGTATATGGCGAGATTTCAGCGCTACTCGTTTAACCTTTCCGTATTGAACGATTACGAAGAGGACGAGGACGGGAAACGTACCTATCCGTCGCTTAAAGACGGCGAACAGGTTGTGTTCGGCGGACTTGTGTCGGCGGTGACCAAAAAGACCACCAAAACGGGGCAGGGTATGGCTTTCGTGACCTTTGAAGACGTTTACGGCTCCATAGAACTCGTGATGTTCCCCAAGGTGTACGAAAGATACAAAGATAGAGTGGAGTTGGACGCCATTTTGGAAGTTACGGGCAAAATTTCGCTTCGTGACGACGAAAAGCCTTCGGTGAGCGTGGATAAGATAAGCATCGTCACCGAAGAACAGGCGGCATATGAACCCGAAGTCGAAGTGAAAAAGCCCGACTACCTTTGCGTGGTTTTGGACGACGATACCTATCGCGACGATATAGTGGATATTTTGTCTTCCTCCCCCGGGGAGGCGCTCACGTATCTCAAGATAGCGGGCAAAAATTATAAACTTCAACAAAAGTGCAGGGATTGCAAAGGGCTTAGATACGAACTGATGAGTTTCGTTGACGAGAAAAATATCATTTTCATAAAAAATCAGTAGCGTATCCGCGGCAGTTGTGCTAAAATAGATAGTCGGAAGGCGGATTTTTCCGCTTGATAATATTCAGGTGAAATATGAAAAAAAGAAAGGTTGCCATTTTAACGAGCGGCGGCGACGCGCCCGGTATGAATCCGTGCATAAGAGCGTGCGTTCGTTTCGGACTATACAAAGGCTTGGAAATGTTCGGAGTCAACAGGGGGTATCAAGGTCTTATCGACGACGAGATATTCCCCATGAATTCCCGTTCGGTCTCCGATATAGTTCAGCGTGGCGGAACCTTCTTGAAATCTGCAAGATGCCCGGAATTCCGTTCTCTCGAATATATCGGCAAGGCGGTCGATAACCTAAAAAGACGCGGGATAACGCACCTTATCACCATCGGCGGCGACGGGACTTTCCGCGGCGCCAAGGATATGGCGGATAACTTCGATATAAGCGTTATCGGTATCCCCGGGACCATCGACAACGATTTAGCTTACACCGATTTTACGCTCGGGTTCGATACTGCCGTCAACACGGTGCTGTGGGCGATCAACAGTTTGCGCGATACCATGGGCTCGCACGACAGGTGTTCCTTGCTAGAAGTTATGGGGCGCCACTGCGGGGATATAGCGCTTTACGCGGGCATTTGCGGCGGCGCGGAATATATTCTCGTTCCCGAAGTGCCATACGATCTCGACGCCATAGCCCAGTCGCTCACCAAGGCGAGAGAGCGCGGCAAGACTTCCAACATGATCGTCTTTGCCGAAGGCGCGGGCGACAGGGAAAAGATTTTATCCTACCTTATGGAAAAGACGGGCGTAAAGATAACCACCACTACCTTGGGGCACATTCAGCGCGGCGGCTCGCCAACCATGCAGGATAGGATACTTGCCAACAAGTTCGGCGAACGCGCGATAGAACTTATTCTGCTTGGCGCAAGCAACCGAGTCGTCGGGATAAGAAACAACTCTATTATCGACGAGAACGTTTCCGAAGCGCTTCAGATGCCGAGAAAGTTCGATAAAAAACTTTACGATCTCGCTTGGATAATGGGTTTATAATAATATCGAAATTTTTAGTTTTCCCCGAGAAAAACGGGGCGAACGTAAGGAGAATACCATAATGAAAAATTTAGTCGGAGCAATGATGTTTGCTCAATCAGGCGGACCTACTTCGGTCATCAACGCGAGCGCTGCAGGCGTTTTTCTGGAAGCACTTAACCAGGAAAATATCACCGCCGTTTACGGCGCCGCTCACGGTATCAAGGGTATCTTGGACGAACAGTTTTACGACATCGGCAAAGAGGACAAGGCTGAACTCGAACTCTTGAAGTACACCCCTTCTTCGGCTTTAGGTTCGGTAAGATACAAACTTAAAGACTACAAGGTAGACCCCACCGATTACAACAGAATTTTAGAAGTATTCAAAAAGTACAACGTTCGTTACTTCTTCTATAACGGCGGTAACGACAGTATGGATACCTGCAACAAAATCTCCAAGTTTATGGCTGAATCCGGCTGGGACTGCAACGTCATCGGCGTACCCAAGACCATAGATAACGACCTTATGGGTACCGATCACTGCCCCGGATTTGCTTCTGCAGCAAAATATATCGCGACCACCGCTATGGAAGTGGCGCTCGACGCAAGAGTTTACGACACCGGGCTCGTATGCGTTATGGAAGTTATGGGCAGAAACGCCGGTTGGCTGACCGCCGCTTCCACTTTGGCTAACCTTTCCGGTCAGGGCGTTGACCTTATATATCTCCCGGAAACTCCTTTCGATATGGAGAAGTTCGTCGCAGACGTTCAAAGGGTTTGCGCTTCCAACGAAAACAAATGCTTGGTAGCCGTTTCCGAAGGCATCAAGTTTGCCGACGGCACTTACGTAGGCGAATTCAAAGCCTCCAAGACCGACCTGTTCGGTCACGCTCAACTTGGCGGCGTTTGCTCCATTCTTGCAAACGTCATCAAAGAACGCCTCGGCGTTAAGACGAGAGCCATCGAACTCAACCTGATGCAAAGATGCGCCGCGCACCTGGCGAGCAAGGTTGACGTTGAAGAAGCCTTTGAAGCGGGCAGGCACGCTGTTCTTGCCGCAGTTTCCGGTCAGACCGACTACATGGTCGCTTACGAGAGAAAGCCCGGCGATAAGTATGAAGTCGAATATAAACTCGTTCCGCTCACCATCTGCGCCAACACCGAAAAGAAGGTTCCGCAAGAGTGGATAATCAACGACGGTACGGCTGTTTCCGACGAGTTCGTTAAATACGCTCTCCCGCTCATTCAAGGCGAATGGGAAACCCCGAAGGAAAACGGTTTGCCGAGATTTGCAAGACTTAAAAAAGTACTCGTAAAATAATCGAGCGACAACTTAGTTTTATAACGCGCGTCCGAGTCCACCTAAGGCTCGGGCGCGATTTTTCGTTTTCGGGTCAATCGACAAATTAAGCCAAAACTATGGACATTTTTGAATAATTTTGTTAAAATATAGTCGTCAACTATCGGAGATATGAGATTATGAGAAAAAATCAACCGTTGAAATACTTTAAGGAGTACGAGAACGTCGAAGAGCGTTTTTTTGAGATCGACAACGAGCGAAAAACTGCGTTGATAAAGTTGAGATTTAACAAGCCTTCCGACGTTCTTGACGTCAATTACGTTACCAAAACGCCTATTTTTTCAGACGAGTTTATGGAATTTATCGGGTATTCTTTTAAGATGGTCCCCAAAAAATACAAGGTCAGGTTAGACGTTCGTTTTGACGATATGGAAGAGTACGACGAGCAAACGCTATCTCGTTGTTTTGAAGAGAACGTTATTCTGGACTTAAAGACCAAGACTTCGCAAAACAAAAAGAGTAACGCCACGGCTTTTGCCTTGATAGGTCTTGGAGTCGTATTCTTTGCCGTTATGCTGCTCGTCAACAATCTTTGGTCGGGCGAAGGGTTGCTGAAACAAATCGTTTCTTACGTTATGGACATAGCGACCACCGTCACCTTTTGGGAAGCGTTTACTATTTTGGTCGTTCAGTCCACCGAGGACGGAAGAAGAGCCAAAGATATGGCTACGCGTTTTGACGGCGTTACGTTTGGGAAAGTGGAGTTGAAATGAAAGTTGAAAGTGGAGAGTGGAAAGTGGAATTGATGAATGGCATATTATATATGCTGACGCAAGCATAGACTTTTCTATAAAACATCAACCTTGATAATTTATTGTCTTTGTTTAATAAGATAAGTGGTTAGTTAAAAAGTCGGATATGGAACAAACAAATTATTATATAATTTTTGTATCCGCATTTCAACTCTCCACTTTTCACTCTCCACTCTTACTTAGTTCTCACGGAAAAACCTTTGTTAAAAGGTTTTTCGTGAATATATTTATATAATTAAGCCGAGAAGCGTAGGCGGAATTCATTTTCGCCGT
>JAFVDA010000056.1 GCA_017478765.1 Clostridia bacterium | reverse complement strand
TTATTCGACCGAAAACAAAATAGACCTGTTCTTTGAGTTTGACGACGATATAGATTATATTGTTTCCGTGCGCGCGTATTCGGATAACGATAAGGGAGAGAGAGTTTTCGGCGAACGGTCGGAGCCTTTAACGTACGCCGTGCCCGTTTTGCCTGCGGGCAGTTATGCCTACGCTCCCTCTTCCGACGGAAGCGGCTATCGGATAAAACTTGCCGACCCGAGTAAGGTGCAGGGCAAATTCGTTATCCCTATGGAGATAAACGAAACTATGGTAACTCAAATAGCCGTTGCCGGTTTTTTGGAAGCGACAAGTTTGACCGGGGTGATCGTCAGCGATTACGTCACCGACATTGGAAACAGAGCGTTTATGGCTTGTACGAGCCTGAAAATGTGCAGACTACCCGACTATCTCGCTAACGTAAACACCGAAGTTTTTTCCGACTGCATATCGCTTGAAAAGATAATATTTAACGATCAACTGAAAAAAATCGGAACGGATAGTTTCAAAAACTGTTCGTCGCTCGAAGAATTGGATTTACCAAACGGTCTTGAAGAACTCGGAGACAGATGTTTTTACGGTTGTGCAGCCGTCAAAGAAATAACCATTCCCGACAAATTAAAGACCATACGGAATTTTTCTTTCGTCGGGTGCGCTCTTAAAACTATTAAGATAGGCGAAGATAACGAAAAGTATTACGTCGAAGGTAACTGTCTCATTGAAAGAGAAACAAAGACGCTCGTGCTCGGAACGGATAATTCGATCATTCCCGACGACGTGCCTGTGATAGGCGCGGGCGCTTTTGCGGGGAGGGCGTTTGAAACAATAACTATCCCCGAAACCGTCGTTGAAATAGAGGGTTCGGCTTTTAACGCCTGCAAAAATCTTAAAGAGATAACGTTGCCGAAAGAGTTGAAAGTTCTCGGCGGAAACTGTTTTGCACAGTGTTACGCTTTGAAAGAAATAACCGTCCCTTCTAAAGTAAAGGAACTGCAAGTAAACTGCTTTTTCGCTTGCTCCTCACTTAAAAAAGTTACGATAGAAAACGGCGTGAAGACCATAGGGGTTTCTGCGTTCGGTCAGGTTTCCGAAGTTTTTGGAGAGTGTGAGGCTTTGACTGAAATATATATTCCCGCGTCAGTTGAAAAAATCGGCGGAAGAGCTTTCAACAATATGATAAATCTTGAGAGTATAGAAGTTGCGGAAGATAACTCGTATTATAGGATAGAAAACGGCTGCCTTATCGAAAGTGCAACCGATACGCTCGTTTCGGGGTGTTCAAATTCGATAATTCCCGATACGATAACCGAGATAGGTCCCTACGCGTTCCGCGGAACGGGTATAAAAGAAATGGAAATCCCGCCAACTGTCGACACTATATGGGAACATGCTTTTGAAAACGCTAAAAACTTAAAAAATCTTGTTTTACACGAAGGTTTGGTTTATATCGGGTACGCTGCTTTCAAACGTTGTAATTCCCTTGAGTGTGTTTCAATACCTGAAACCGTAGAGACGATAGAAGGAGAAGCCTTTAACGAATGCGGCTGTTCGATAATCGTTCCGAAAACCGATCACGGAATAAACGCAGGGCGAAACGGTCAATTTGTCGAAGATGTTTTCAACAGAGACAATGTGTATACAAATTATAGCAGCGAACAGGAATTAAGGAGCTTGCCCGGCTTTAGTGATGATAATTCTGACGTAGTCGTATTTTTGAATTGCGAGTTGGAAAAATCCGATGACGTATATTTTGTGAAGTCTATTTACGTCGCCTTTGACGAAACGTTTACAATCGGCGACGGAAGGTATTTCGACAACGATTTTATATACAGAACGGATTATGGCGAAACGGGGATAGCGCCTCAACGGAACGGATATGAGTTTTGCGGTTGGGGATATACGCCAACAGCC
The DNA here is from genome assembly GCA_017478765.1 of Clostridia bacterium. Lineage (GTDB taxonomy): Bacteria > Bacillota > Clostridia > Christensenellales > Borkfalkiaceae > UBA4636. Next base: position 9,418 of record JAFVDA010000056.1, on the reverse strand, counting down.
GAAGAGAGTATATTCCCGATACAAGAAAAACATATCGTGTATTCTCGCTCTTCGCTAAAAATAGATTGCGGCGTTAAAAAGGTCTGCTTTGATTACGCTTTATGCATGGAAAATCTTTTGAACGGAAGGCTCTACGCCATCTGGAAAAAACTCTAATTTGGTTTTAGCGCTAAATGCGTTGAACGCAAGAGTGGAAAGTTGAAAGTTGAAAGTGGAAATGCGGATAAAAGTAATTATATAAAGACTTTTTTATTACATATCGGACTTTTGATATAAATACAACGCTTTCATTCAACAAATAAAATAATTAACGGCGATAGTCGAACAGCCTGTTCATTCTATCGCCGTTTTTTATAGAAAAGTTTATCCTCGCGGCAGCATATATAATATGCCATTCATCAATTCCACTCTCCACTCTCCACTTTCCACTTTTTAACGCAAATTAAGGCGAAAACTATGCGTTCGCCGTTTGCGTAGCCGTTTTTTTTTGCAAAAAAACCAAAATGTAAACCAAATGTAAACCAAATGTAAACCGCAAGTTTACAGACAAACGCAAAAATTTATCGTATAATATACGTAAGAAAAATATTTATCAACGGAGATATTGTTATGAAAAATTCGTCAGGGCTCAAAAAGCCATTGCTATTGAAGGCGGCTTTAACGCTGATTTTCATAAGCGTGGTCGTTTGCTTTACGTTGCCATCTTCCGCGTGTTCGTTCAGCGAAAAAGAGCGGGTGGAAAACTTGGCGCTCACGAGCGAAGAAGTTCTCACCTGGTCGCCCGTGTCGGGCGCCGACGGCTACGAGATAACGGTCAACGACAAAACGCTTTATTCGACCGAAAACAAAATAGACCTGTTCTTTGAGTTTGACGACGATATAGATTATAATGTTTCCGTGCGCGCGTATTCGGATGACGATAAGGGAGAGAGAGTTTTCGGCGAACGATCGGAGCCTTTAACGTACGCCGTGCCCGTTTTGCCTGCGGGCAGTTACGCCTACGCTCCCTCTTCCGACGGGAGCGGCTATCGGATAAAACTTGCCGACCCGAGTAAGGCGCAGGGCAAATTCGTTATCCCTTTGGAGATAAACGAAACTATGGTAACGCAGATCGCGCCCGTAGGGTTTGCCGAGGCGACGGGCTTAACGGGTATAATTGTCAGCGATTACGTCACAAAAATTGGTACGAGAGCCTTTGAAAACTGTTCGAGTCTTAAAATGTGCAGACTACCCGACTATTTAGACGAGTTAGACAACAATGTTTTTGCGGCGTGTTCGTCGCTTGAAAAGGTGGTTTTCAACGACCGACTGAAGTCGATCAGAGGGTGGTGTTTCAGCGATTGTACGTCGCTCAAGGAGGTAACTTTACCGAACGGTATCGAAGAAATACGCGACAGGTGTTTTCTGCGCTGCTACGCTCTCGAAAAGGTATTTATCCCGAAAAAACTGACGACCATAATAGGCTATCCTTTTATGGGTTGCGGGTTGAAAGAAATAACCGTGGACGAGAATAACGAAAGATATTACGTCGAAGGCAACTGTCTCATTGAAAGAGAGACCAAAACGCTCGTGCTCGGAACGGGTAATTCGATCATTCCCGACGACGTGCCTGTGATAGGCGCGGGCGCGTTTTCGGGGAGAACGTTTGAAACAATAACTATCCCCGAAACCGTCGTTGAAATAGGCAATACGGCTTTTAGCAGTTGCAAAAACCTTAAAGAGATAACCTTACACCAAGGTTTGACCTATCTCGGCGAGCACTGTTTTGAAGGCTGTTCATCTTTGAAGGAAGTAACTATACCTGCGGGAATTAAAACGTTGAGGTCGCATTGCTTTGCCGATTGTTCAACGCTTGAAAAAGTCACTATCGAAGACGGCATTGAGTCTATCTGTTATAATGAAACGTATATGTACCAACAAGGGTTTGTATTCGGCAACGACGTATGCCTGACCGAAATATTTATACCTGCTTCCGTAAAAGAGATCGGCGCGTGTGCGTTCAATGCAATTTTTAATCTTGAAAAAATAGAAGTTGCGGAAGATAACCCGTATTATAGGATAGAAAACGGCTGCCTTATCGAAAGGGCGACCGACACGCTCGTTTCGGGCGTAAAAAACGCAATCATTCCCGATTCGGTAACGGCGATAGGTCCTTACGCGTTTTACAAGATACCTATGACTCACGTCGAGATACCTTCTAACGTACTATCTATCGATGAGTACGCGTTTTATTGGAACGACACATTGGAATACGTTTTACTTCCCGATACTCTGAAATATATCGGAACTTACGCGTTTGCTCTTTGCTATTGCTCGATCGTGCTTCCTTCGATGGACGTGGAGATGATGCTTAATTGCTTTGTCAGAGATACCGTTTATACCTCTATGGCAATTTTTATGAGTAGTGTTAACATTGTCGACAGCCTGCTTGAAAAGGACGGCGACTATTATTACGTAAAAACCATAAATATCTCATGTGAGTTCCATGAATGGGCTGAATGGGATCCTGAATTTGATCCATATTTCACAAAACCTTATTATCTTCTTGAAAACTGGTTTGTGGCGCCGTATAGACAGGGATACGAGTTTCTCGGCTGGTCGTACACCGAGAGTGAAAACGATATTGTGTTCCACGTTGAAAGAAAGGAGCTAATCGCACCGATTATCGAAGACGGAGGGATTGGAGTTTATTGGTATGCCCCTTATTCCGTCGGTGATCGTAATTTGTGTGTCGATATGTATAAAATGAAGGAAATATTGGGAGAGCTCACTCTCCACGCTATCTGGAAAAAACTTTAATTTGGTTTTAGCGCTAAATAGCGTTGAAATAATAATATTTTAGGAGGAAATTTTATGAAAAAATTTCTCACGTTTTTGTTTGCCTTTTGCATCTTTGCGACGGCTTTCGCCGTCTCTACCCCTGCGCTTGCCCATGCCGACGAGCGCACACCGTTGACGGGCGGAGTGTATTACTTCACCGACAACCCGTATTCCTACTCTATTGCCACTTACCTTGAAGCCAACACTTCCAACACGTATAACACCGGTAATAATTTTCATTACGTTCCCTACACGGTCAATCAGTATTCTAAAATGCATATCGATAACGTATATTTAAGCGGCGACTACCAACAGATAACCGACGCTTACGTTATATTCGAGTGTTATTATGAGTTTGAATATCCCCTAAATGGTCTTCTGACGTCATTGGATTATTATTTAAGAGAGTTGAAAACGATGTTCAGAACGATGAAAAACAACGGCTGTGAAATAATGTTCGTCTGCGCGACCGACCAAAACAGATACAGAAACTACACCGGGTTTCTGCAATACGTCGATATTCACGTCGATACCGACATTTTTTACACCTGCTTGATGTCGGCGTTCAAAAGAACGGTTGATTACTACTCGTTATCAAATTACGTCAATGGGTACACGTTATTTATTAACGAAGGTATGCTCAATTATCCGATAGTGCCTACGGGGATTATGGACTCATATATTTTTAAGCGCTTTATCGAAATGAAATTAATCGCTTTATATGAAACGGAAATTGTCGCGGCTTTGAACGGTATCGAAGATATTCTGAATATCAACACCCAATATTACCAGGGTTTTAGAATTTTCTGTAATAATCCTTTATCCGGCGGTGAATATAACGATTGTTTCGGCAACGATACAGAATATATAAGTCAACTAACCGTCGAAAATCCGAGTTTCATGGTTGCAAATCTCAATACGCAGCAAGCAACCGCCGCTTACGTCAACGGCTTGCTTTCCGATCGCCAAACTTACGGATATGACTTCCCGATCTTTTTCTTTAACAGATACGCTTTTTCGGTTAATACCGCTGGTTATGATACGACGAACTACGTCTATGGTATCGGACCGTACACAACTATCCCTTCGCTTCAGACGATAATGCTTGACTTTATCGACGCCGAAGATATAAGCGTTTACGATAATTGGGACGGTCGCTGTGATATCACTCACAAACTGTCGATCGGAGACGGCGAAGGTTGGTTGGAAGACATTTATGACGAAGACCTGCTGTACACGTTGGAAGACGAAGTGGAAGAGCAAATCGAAGAATAGTATTGTTTGATAAATATTATTCTTAGCTAAGCCCGCACTTACGGCGTTTGCCGGATTTCATAATAAGGCTACGCAAATTAAGGCAAAAACTACACGTTCGCCGTTTGCGTAGCCGATTTTTTTTGTAAAAAACGGTCAAAATGTCAAAAATCTGCTGTTTTAAGCCATTTTTTTCATTCAAACAGTTGACAAATTATTATGGTGTGGTATAATGAACGCATATAAGGATAGCGTCAAGGCTAAAACAATTATCTTTATATTGAACGCTTAGATTGGCTTCAACGGGTGGAATATGAAACTTAACGAACAAATAAAAGCCAAAAGAAAACTTTGCGGATACTCTCAGGAGCAGTTGGCGGATATGATGGGAGTATCACGGCAGACGGTCTACAAGTGGGAGAGCGGAACGACCTTACCCACGACCGAAAACGTAGAGAGTCTGAGTAAACTCTTAAATTATGATTTTATGTCCGAGTATAACTCGAGCATTTCCGTAAAATCGCCTGTGACCGCGGAAACCGCTGCGAGCGCCGAACAAACCGCAAAGCGCCCGAGTAAAAAATTTTTGGTGGCGGGTATCGTCACGGGAGTTATCTGGTTGATTTTGAGTTTTGTTACCTATTGCATGGGAATGATGGTTTTCTCTAATACCGAAGGGTATATGCGAGTAAGCACGAGTTCGATCGGTAAAAGCGAGTTTTATATATTTCTCGTGTTGTCTGTTGTTTCTCTCGCGCTGACGGTGTTTTTCATCGTAAAGCACGCGCTTTCCCGCGCAAAAAACAAAAAGTCCGAGGTCGAAGCTTAAGAACGCTCAAGCGTTGAGCGGTAAAAGCGAAAATAGTTATATTATTTTGAATTTCAAAAAGGTGGGTATATGAATAAACTCAAACGAATTATTTCGCTTACGGTATTATCCGTTTTGATCGCGCTTTCCATCGCGCCGTCGCTTGGGAACGCCCATCGCGTTTTTGCGGACGGCGATTCGCGGGAAAACGCGCCGAGTGAAAGGGGTATATTCGTTACGCTTTCGATAAACATCAACGGCGGAGACGGGCAGGTCTGGACGACCGCCAAACACGACTTTTCGATATTCTCGTCGACCGTCATTATTTACGTCAGCCTGTATTGTTCTTCAACGTTTACGCTCGATTATCAAAATATGAATTTGGTCGCAACCGCTCATTCGTCCGACCTCGATTTAGGTCAAACGCTTACCGCTTCGGCGTCGACCGGGGGCGAGCAAATGTATTGGATAGGTAAAATGGATTACAAGATAGACGAAAAAGCCTGGGAAACGAGAGTGACAGGTCCCGTGCTGTGTTCGGCTACGGGTTCGCTTATCAGTAACTGAATTTCCTTTTGATTTTTATCGATCGGCGCTGAAAACGCCGATTTTTTTGTAAAAAAATCAAAATGTAAACCGAATGTAAACCAAATGTAAACCGCAAGTTTACAGACAAACGTAATAAAACGTGCTACAATTGAAGTAACATTTTTATTAAAGGAGGTTTACTATGAAGGTAAATCAGAGAAAATCTTTTTCAACCAAAGCGCTTACGCTTCTTTTGGCTGTAAGCATACTATTGACGGCAATGGTTTCTGCAACTAATAAAAAAACTATTGCTAATGCGAGTAATGCCGATACTATTTATTACATAACAGATTCAAGATTTGTATCCGTGTACGACGGCGTACAATCGACCTTCACAAAATATTGTTATCTCATATACGATTGTTTGGCTTTAGACAGTTTATTTTATAGTTTGGCTGATACCAGCGTCACTGATCCGACATGGCAATATGACGCAATAGGTCCTGCTATGGATTTATTTGACGGTAGTTATGCAGAAAATGTTGTATCGAATTGGAATTATTCGTCAGCACTGGACGTTGGCAACTGTCAAGTTGTCTTTGAGTTTGTTTATCTTTTACCGAACATAGCAAATTTGAGTGAGATATTTGAACGTCTACAATTGTTGGGATGCCATATCACGTTAATCGGTGCGTTTATACCTAACGATTATGAAAACTCAGAATGGATGACGTTGATGAGTTACGTAACGAATTTTGTCACCAAACTTCCCGATTACGGTTTTATTGGATATACCTTAGACTATATGTATGATGAAAATCAAACTTTAGACGATACCGTTATTTTAATCGAAGGCGATCATTTCATCGATATGTGTCTTTATGAGAAGAGTTTCATTGACGTATATAAGTATTCCTGGTTCGTAAGGGAACTTTGTTATAAAATAAAAGATTTATATCAAGAAGATTACGTGGAAGGGTACTATGCCGAAGATATGCTCGCGCATCATAACATCGTATTGCTGATACACGATCCGTCTTATCCTGAAAATATAACCGCTAACTTTTATGATTTGAACAGCCAAACAAACACACTGTATTCGGATGATGAAGATTTTGGCGCCGGCATACAAACTTTTGATTCTGATTATGAATACTATACTATTATAGGTATGACCAATTATGGCTTTGAAAGCGATTTTTATGACTTATCGAATTATCTACTGTTAAACCAAAGTATTGATTATGACTTATTTATTTTACCTGTTGTACCTTGCCCGTTGCAGAACACAAACGATATTCACGTTTACGGTTTTCCCGCAGGACCTATCACTATGGATCAATACTATGATGGTGAATACGTTTACGTAGGGATAGACGATCCTTATATATGGCAATTGATAGTTAATGCAATGGCAACAATTTAGAGTATAACTTATATGAGGCAAATATGAACTTATTGAAAAAACTTTCTATTTTAATGCTTGCGGTTTTAGCGTGCGTGAGCATAACGGTTGCGTGCGACACGGCGGAGCAAGGCGGGCATGACGGCTCTTATTCCGCTTCGGCTCCTGCGCAACTGTTCGACGAGACTGCGCCCGAAGTTAAAAACCTGAAAGTGGAAACCAACTATCAGACCAAGACGTCAAGGAGCGAGTGCGTGGTCACGTTCGACCAAATGGAAGGCGAGTACAGATACGTCGTCGAACTGAACGGGAAAAAGACCACCGTTTTGACTAATAGGTACGCGGTTGACACCCTTGTCAGCGGCAAGGAATACACCGTAAAGGTGACCACCGTCTGCGCCGAAATGAACCCTTCGCCGGCGGTCGAAAAAACTTTCGTTTACAAAAGCGCCACGAAAGGCTTTAAGTTTGAAACGCTCGAGGACGGAACTTTAGGCGTTCACTTAAAAGACGCTACGGATAAGCAGATAACGGGCGAAGTAGTTTTTCCCGATACTGCGGACAGGATCCCCGTAACCAAGCTCCTTGAGGACTGTTTCAAAAGACCGGTCGAACAGATGGATATTGAGATGGGTCAAGTTGTACGTAAATGGATAGCATACGTCGGTCATGACACGGTTACGACCAAGGTGGTGCTTCCGCAATATCTGACCGAAATAGGATACGATGCAATGGAGGGTTGCAATAACTTGCAGGAAGTCGTTATTCCCGATACGGTAAAGACGATAGCGCATGGGGCGTTTTATCGGTGTAATCTGACAGCCGTACGTTTGCCTGAAGGCGTAGTTTTAGGGAACAACGCTTTTGGGGAATGCTCGGCGTTGGAAGAGATAAATCTCGAGGCGGCGAGCCAAATAGGATCGGGCGTTGTGAATAACACCAAGTGGCTCAATGACCGAACCGACGAATTCGTCGTCGTAAACGGCTATCTGATAAAGTACAACGGCGCGGCAAGCAGGCTTACTGCGGAAGATTACCCCGACAACGTGCGCGAAGTTTGCGGCAGCGCGTTCGACGGTTGCACTCAACTCGAATATATCGAATTGCCTGCTATGGTAACGAAAATCGGACAGAACTTTATAAGCAATAAAAGCGATAAATGGATGCCGTCGATAGTTATTCCGTCCGGCGCGACCTTGGAAAACAGGGCTTTCAAAAACGCTAAACTCAATCAGGTTGTCATATCCGAAGGCGTCACCGAGATATCTGACGAATGTTTTTATCAAAGCACGTTTACGGAGTTGAACTTCCCTTCAACTTTGACGCGCATAGGGGATTCGGCTTTTGATAATTGCCAAAGTATCACGGGCAAATTGGCGTTGCCTGCGGCTTTGGTCAGTATTGGGGATCGCGCTTTTTCCTCTTGTAGGGGTATAACGGGCGAGTTGATATTGCCTGCGGCGTTGAAAAGCTTAGGGGAGAGGGCTTTTTCCGGTTGTACGGGTATTGTAGGCGAAGTGACTTTCCCCGTCGGCTTTGAAACTATCGGCAGTTACGCCTTTCAAAAAACGGGCGTGACGAAAATCGTCGCAAACGGGCTGACGCATATCGGCGATTACGCCTTTGTAGAATGCGAGAGTCTTGCGGGCGAGTTGATATTCCCCGATACTCTTAAAGCGATCGGCAGTTACGCCTTTCAAAAAACGGGCGTGACGAAAATCGTCGCAAACGGGCTTGAACAATTGGGAGAGGGCGCGTTTTCTGCCTGTAGGAGCCTGACGACGGCGGAGTTTTCCGATAAGGTGACGGTCGTGCCGGATCATTGTTTTGAATGGTGCTATTCATTAAAAACCCTGGTCGTGGGCAAGATCGAAAGCATAGGCGCAAGTGGGTTTTCTAGTTGCAGTCAGATCGAAGGCTTCGATCTATCAAATTGTCTGACCATAGGGGATGACGCGTTTAGCTCTTGTAATTCTATAAAGGAAGTCGTCATAACGGACAAAACGGAAACCATAGGGGATTATGCGTTTCGCTATTGTAAAGGGCTTACGAAGGTCGACTACAACGCAAAAAAGACGTCAATCGGGTTGTTTGCTCGCTGCTCGGCGCTTAGTGAAGTATCGCTTGGCAGTAACGTGACCGCAATAGGGGAATATACTTTCTCAGGGTGCAACGTTCTCGAAAACGTCGTTATCCCGAAGAACGTGACCGAAATAGGCGTTTATGCGTTTAACAACTGTTCTATGCTGACGAGCGTTGAGTTTGCCCAACCGACCGATTGGCGGGTGGACGGCGAAGACGCTTCGGGCGAAAAAGTTTCGCTGTTTGGCGAGACTGCGCCAGATCTTACCGACTCTTCGGTCAACGCCGAGTATCTTGTGACCGACTATTCTAATTGCAAGTGGCAAAAGGAGTTAGCGGATAACGAAAGTTGAAAGTTGAAAGTGGAAAGTGGAGTTAAAACGAAAGTGGAAAGTTGAAAGGGGAAAGTGGAATTGTTGAATGGCATATTATATATGCTGTCGCAAGAATATACTTTTCTAAAATAATTAAGCCGAGAGCGATAGCGCGGATTGATTTCGCGCGTAAAGTCGCTCCGACCA
>JAFVDA010000055.1 GCA_017478765.1 Clostridia bacterium | reverse complement strand
ATTACGAATCGCACAAGGAAAACCCCAACGAACTTTTGGACGAAGATAAGCGTTACGTAGTCGGAGCGGGGATAAACACGCGCGACTACGCCGAAAGGGTCCCCGCCCTTATAAAAGCGGGGGCGGACGTACTGTGTATAGACTCGTCCGAAGGGTTTTCCGAATGGCAAAAACTGACAATCGAGTGGATTCGCGAGCATTACGGCGACAGCGTTAAAGTAGGCGCAGGCAACGTGGTAGACGGCGACGGATTCAGGTTTTTAGCCGACTGCGGGGCGGACTTCGTTAAAGTCGGTATCGGCGGCGGCTCCATTTGTATAACCCGCGAGACCAAAGGCATCGGAAGAGGACAGGCTTCGGCGCTCATAGACGTTTGCGCCGAGAGAGACAGATATTTTGAACAAACGGGCGTATACGTTCCCGTGTGTTCGGACGGCGGAATAGTTCACGACTATCACATGACGTTGGCGCTTGCCATGGGCGCGGACTTTTTGATGCTCGGCAGGTATTTTGCGAGATTTGAAGAAAGCCCGACGCAAAAGTTTACTTTGAACGGAAGCGTGGTCAAGGAATACTGGGGCGAAGGCAGCAACCGCGCGAGAAACTGGCAAAGGTACGACCTTGGCGGCGACAAAAAACTCTCTTTTGAGGAGGGCGTCGACTCCTACGTTCCTTACGCAGGTTATCTTAAAGATAACGTGGCCGTATCCGTCGCGAAGATAAAGTCCACCATGTGTAACTGCGGTGCGCTGACCATTAAAGAGTTGCAACAAAAAGCCACTCTCACGCTCGTTTCGGGCACGAGTATCATCGAAGGCGGCGCGCACGACGTAACGCTCAAAGACGCTGAAAAGCAAAAACGTTCTTAAAAAACTTTATTTGTCGGCGTTATAGAAAGTATTTACATAAATTACGGCGTAAAATTGTCATTTTATGACAAAATCAATACAGTTTGCGAATTGCCTATTGACTACGTTTAATTATTGTTGTACAATATACGAGACTGAAAATTTCGAGCGACCTAAAATAATTTAGCCGTTTTTTAAGAGCGACTATAATATTCAGGTCGTTTCGTTTGAGGAGAAAAGATGGATAAGAAAGCAATAATCGAAAAGATGACGCTCGAACAAAAAGCGTCCTTTTTGACCGGAAAAGACTTCTGGCAATCGGTTGATTTTGAAGAGTTCGGCATAAAGAGCATGTTCTTGTCGGACGGACCTCACGGCATAAGAAAACAAGCCGCGGCAGCCGACCACTTGGGGCTAAACGTAAGTATCCCCGCGACCTGTTTCCCGACCGCCGCCACCATGGCGAACAGTTGGAACCCCGTTTTGGGCGAACAAATGGGCGTGGCTCTCGGTGAAGAAGCGCGCGCTCAAAGGGTAAACGTTCTGTTAGGTCCCGGCACGAATATGAAGAGAAATCCGCGTTGCGGAAGAAACTTCGAGTACTTTTCGGAAGATCCTTATCTTGCGGGTAAAATGGCTGCTTCATATATCCGCGGTATTCAGCAAAACGGCGTTTCGGCGTGCGTAAAGCACTTTGCCGCAAACAATCAGGAAGAACGCCGTATGTGTACCGATTCGGTCGTTGACGAGAGAACTTTAAGAGAACTCTACCTCACCGCTTTCGAGATAGCTGTCAAAGAAGGTAAGACCAAGACCATAATGACTTCGTATAACCTTGTCAACGGTCAGTACGCAAACGAGAATATGCATCTTCTCCGCGATATTTTAAGGGGCGAATGGGGCTACGAAGGCGCTATAGTTTCCGACTGGGCGGGCAGTAACGACAGAGTTGCCGCCGTGAAAGCGGGTAGCGATCTTGAAATGCCGTCGTGTAAATACGGCGCGGACGATATAGTCAAAGCGGTAAACGCAGGCGAACTCGATATAGCGCTCGTCGACGAGTGCGTCGAAAGACTTTTGAACCTTTACGAGTCTACGCTTATCGGTGAAGATGAACCCAAGGAATTCGATATTCAGGCGCATAACGACCTTGCAAGGCGTTGCGCGGAAGAGAGCGTCGTTTTGTTGAGAAACGAAGGCGTGCTTCCTTTGAAGATGGGCGAAAAGGTTGCGCTCATCGGCGACTTTGCCGAGAATCCGCGTTATCAGGGCGCGGGATCGTCCATCGTCAATCCGACGCTTTTATCGAGACTTGTCGAAAAACTTATCAAAAAGGAAGTCAAAAATCCTCCCAAGAATAAGTCTTACAAACAGGGCGTAGGCTCGGTCGGTGAAGCCAAGATCGAAGTCGTCGAATCGTACGTTGAAGATATGATGGACTATAATCTT
>JAFVDA010000054.1 GCA_017478765.1 Clostridia bacterium | reverse complement strand
TTGTTGCTTTATCTTCCATATTGCTCTCCGTAATAATAATTGCCAAAATGTTTTTATGATTATTTGACCCGACAAACCCCGAGTCCTTTATAATATTATCATAATTTTTGCCCGTTTGCAATACTTTTTTGACATATTTTGAATTAAATAAATATTATATAAAAAATATAAAGGTTTTTTGTGTTCGCAAAGAAGTATTTACATTCATAGTCGAAGTCTACACCATCATATAATAGCCTGATGGTAAAATTATTAAAAAAATTCGACGGCGCGCTCGCCGTATCGATTTTGGTCGCAGCCCTTATGATAATACTCGTCGTCTACCCCGACAGGTACGTATCCACCACTTTCGACGGAATAAAGGTTTGGGCTTTGAACGTTTTGCCGTCGCTACTTCCGTTCTTCTTTTTTACGAATCTTTTGACGAGGTTAAAATACGCTTCCGACTTCGCGCTCTCTTTATCGCCCGTATCGAGAGTACTTTACGGCGCCGACGGGCTCGGCGTTTACGCGCAAGTGATGAGTTTTTTGTCGGGCTACCCGGTAGGCGTAAAGATAATTTCCGACCTCTACTTGGGCGGACTGATAGACCGAAAACAAGCGACAAAGTACTCGACTTTTTGTTCAACGTCAGGTCCTTTATTTATCGTCGGAACGGTAGGGGTGGCGATATTTCAAAGTAAAAAAATAGGCGTTATTTTGCTTATATCTCATCTACTTTCTTCAATTTTGACGGGCGTTATTTTCAGATGGGTCAAAACCGCCGAGAGTAAAACGCCTACCGTCGCATTTGCGGCGACTGACAACGTTTTATATGAAAGCGTTTATTCGTCGGTCGTTTCGGTAAGTATCGTGGGAGGATTTATAGCGGTATTTTATACTATCGCAAGGGTTTGTTTCGATTTCAATTTGTTTTATCCGCTCACCGCGCTTTTAAGTCCGTTATTAGGCGTTGAAAACGCAAACGGGATTGCAATGGGACTTATAGAATGTACTTTCGCATGCAGACAATTTGCTGAAAACGTAAGTATTTTAAGCGTTTGCCTATCCTGCGGCGCGATAACCTTCGGCGGACTGTCCGTTTGGTGTCAGTCGGCAGTTTACATAAAAAAAGCGAACGCAAGTTTTATTACGTTCGCCCTATCCAAGATAGTACAATGCGTTATAAGTATGATAATATGCTATCTTTTGTTGCTCATAGCAGGTCTATGATCTCGCGAGGCACGAGTTTTTCAACGCTTTTACCGTTTTTAAGGTTTTCTTTAACGCGCGTGGAACTTACGGACGAAACTTCCTTCGAGCAAGGTAAAAATATGGTTTGTATAGAAGGATTGCGCTCGGAGTTTATCTTAAAATTAGCCGTTTCGTAATCTTCGTCCGCGCGGTTACGAATACCGCGGACGTAATATTCGGCGTTAAGTTCCGTCATATAGTCGGCAAGGTATCCGTCAAAGTGAGTGACTACGACGTTATCGTACTTTGCGCAAGCGCGTTTTAACATTTCAAGACGGGTTTCAAGCGAATACGTATATTTCTTTTTGTCGTTTACGCCGATCGCCACAACCACCTTTTCAAACATCATATTGCATTTGCCGATAATATCCAAATGCCCCAAATGAACGGGGTCGAACGAACCGGCAAAAACGCATTTATCTTTCATAATTCTCCTTATAGACGGTAAAATAGGCTTTGCCGTATTTTTTTATCTTTTCTACGATAAGTCCGTTTATTTGCATTTGAACGGGTTTATCCTTTTCAATCACAACGTATCCGCCGCTATTCAATACGCGCCTTTCGGCAATAATTTCAAGCGCGCGCTCACCCGCGTCGATGGCGTAAGGAGGGTCCAAAAAAATCAAATCGAATTTTTGGTCGGTGGTTTTAAGATAATCAATGCAGTCGATCTTGATAACGGTTGCGCTTTCGTTTATGAGCGCAAGGTTTTCCTTTGTCAGCGCGACGCTTTTAGCGCTTACGTCGGTCATAACCACGCTCGCCCCGCGCGACAACGCTTCGATGCCGACCAGCCCGCTTCCGCAAAAGCCGTCCAAAAACCTGCACCCGTTTATCATTGCGGAAAATATGTTGAAAAGCGCCTCTCTCGCCCTGTCGGACGTGGGGCGTATATAAAAGCCGTCGAACGACTTCATCTTTCTCCCTTTGTGTTTTCCGCCGATTATTCTCATGCGCTAACCTTTTTTAAGTTTATTGAAATTTATAGTTTATGAAAATATTCGTAGACGAGCGTGGCGTTCGCTTCGCCGAAACCGTCGACTTCCATAATCTGCTCTTTGGTTGCCGAAGAAATATTTTCGACCGTACCGAAAGCGTCTAAAAGATTGCGTTTTCTCTCCTTGCCGATACCTTTGATGTCGTCAAGAAGGGACTTTAAGTTGCGTTTTTCGTGCTTGCTTCTAAAGTACGTTATTGCAAACCTATGCGATTCGTCTCGAATGGCTTGAAGCATTCTCAAACAGTAATCGCTCTTTGGCAAAACTACGGGTTCGTTTGAATATACGGTGAAAATCTCTTCTTCCCTTTTTGCAAGCGATATAAGATCTATATCCGTCACGCCCATCTCGTCGAAAACTTGCTTGACGGACGAAAGTTGACCTTTGCCGCCGTCGATAACTATAAGGTCGGGCTTAGGAAATCTCGATTCTTCTTCCGTGCCGAGTTTGGAAAGTCTTCTCGTAAGCGTTTCCTTTAGCGAAGCAAAGTCGTTGGCGCCTTCTACCGTTTTGATAGTAAATCTTCGATACTCTTTGCCGTCCTTTTCGCCGTCGATAAATACGACCATGGACGCAACCTTGTCCACGCCCTGCACGTTGGAAATATCGTAGCACTCCATTCTTCTCGGATAACGGCGCAAATTGAGTATTTTTTGCAGGCGCTGACAGGCGACCACCGTTCTGTCGTTTAAGTGGATTATTTTATTTACCGTCTTATCGAGATAGTCCTTGGCGTTACCCAAAGCCATATCGGCAAGTTGCCGCCTTACGCCCTGTTTGGGCAAAATGATCGAAACGGATTTATTGAAAGTCTGCTTGAAAAATTGTTCCAAAACTTCCGAATCTTCACATTCGCCCGCAACTATTATTTCGTCGGGAAGTTCCTTGCCGTCGCGATAGTATTGTAAAATAAACTCGGATAGGGTGGACTTTTCATCGTTTGCTACTGATGATACGGAAAAGTTTTTCCCGCCCTGCATCCTGCCGTTTCTCGTTATCAAAAGATTGACCGAAGAATATATCCCGTCGGTAGCGACGGCTATAACGTCGGCGTTTATAAACCTGTTCAGATCGGTTATCTTTCTTAACTTTATCTTTTCAAGTTCGTTTAATTTATTGCGGAAGTCAATAGCCCTTTCAAACTGTCCGTTTTCGGCAAAAAACAGCATTTTTTCACGAATTATGTTCTCCACGGTATCGTCGTTGCCGTTCAAAAAGTCAAGCGCCTTTTCCACTCTTTCATGATAATCGTCAACCGATATCCTGTTCGTGCATGGCGCCGAACATCTGCCTATCTGATAGTTGATACACTCCCTTTTAACCTTGGAGTTTGGGAGCGTCTGCTTGCAGGTTCGCAGTTCAAAACATTGATTTATCATTTCCAGAACTTCGTTTACGCTCACTCCGCCCATAAACGGTCCGAAGTACTTCGAGCCGTCGAAGCGGACGCGTCTGGTTATCTCGAATCTCGGATAAGGCTCTTTTAAGTTGACTTTCAAATACGGATAGGTCTTATCGTCTTTGAGCAAAATATTGTACTTGGGCTTGTACTTTTTTATCAGATTGTTTTCAAGAGATAAAGCGTCTATCTCGCTGTTGGTCATAATATAGTAAAAATCGGCTATATTATTGACCATAGCCATTACCTTGTCCGTTTTGACGCCTGCGTGAAAATATTGCCTTACGCGATTTTTCAGTATTTTGGCTTTACCGACGTAAATAACGTGACCGTCGGCGTTCAACATAACGTAAACGCCGGGGCTGTCGGGAAGCATTTTAAGTTTTTGCTCGATAACGTCGTTCATAATCAAAAATCGTTTGGCAAGTATTATCTATTATTGTACTGCGCTTTTTGTATCAAACTATCCTTTAAGTTAAAAAAAACGGCTTGCACCGTTTTTTTTATAATTATTATTTTGCGTATTCGACAACGCGCCATTCTCTTATAACGTTGACCTTGATCTGCCCCGGATATTCAAGTTCGGATTCGATCTTTTTTGCAATCTCTTTTGCCATAAACAGCGCTTGACTATCGTCTACCTGGTCGGGTTTAACGATGACTCTGACTTCACGACCGGCTTGAATTGCAAAACTCTTTTCAACGCCCTTAAAGCCGTTGGCAATCTCTTCTAACTGCATCAATCTCTTAACGTAGTTGGTGCCCGTTTCCCTTCTTGCGCCCGGTCTTGCGCCCGAAATAGCGTCGGCAGCCTGTACCAGAACGGCTTCGATAGTCTTAGGCTCAACGTCGCCGTGGTGAGCCTGAATACAGTTGATGACGTTCTTGCTTTCCTTGTACTTCTTGGCAAGATCTACGCCGATGGTAATATGCGTGCCTTCGACTTCGTGGTCGACCGCTTTACCTATATCGTGCAGAAGACCGCCGCGCTTTGCCAGCGTTACGTCAACGCCCAACTCCTGAGCCATAAGCCCCGCAAGATGCGCGACTTCGATGGAGTGTTGCAAAACGTTCTGACCGTAACTCGTTCTGTATTTAAGTCTGCCAAGCAACTTGATTAGTTCCGGGTGAATACCGAACAAACCGACTTCAAACATCGCCTCTTCGCCGTTTTGCTTGATTTGCGTTTCAAGTTCTTTTTTGACCTTTTCGACCGTTTCTTCTATTCTTGCAGGGTGTATCCTGCCGTCGGCAATCAAACGTTCGAGCGCAATACGCGCTACTTCGCGCCTTACGGGATCAAAACCCGAAGCGATAACGACTTCCGGAGTATCGTCGATGATTAGTTCTATACCCGTCGCGTTTTCGATAGCCCTGATGTTTCTACCCTCTCTACCGATGATACGAGCCTTCATATCGTCGTTGGGGAGCGCGATCGTAGTTACCGTTATTTCGGAAGCGTGTTCTACGCAGCAACGTTGAATGGCAAGGCTGATAATATCTTTCGCCTTCCTGTCCGCCGTTTCTTTGGCTTCCGCTTCGATCTCGCGCACGGTGACGGCGCTATCTCTTCTTGCCTCGTCGATAATGGATTCCATGAGTTGGCGTTTAGCCTCTTCCCTCGTCATCTGCGCGACTTTCTCGAGTTCCTGAAGCATAAGTTCAAGTTGATGATCGAGTTTTTCCTTTATCTTCTGCGCTTCCGCATGCTTTTTGTCAAGATCTCTTTTCAGTTGTTCGAGTTCTTCGTTTTTCTTCAACAAATTGGCGTCTTTTTTACTTAAAACGTCGTCTTTTTGAAGAAGTCTTTGCTCCATTTTTTGAAGTTCGGCGCGTTTTTCTCTTGTTTCTTTTTCAAATTCGCTCCTGATCTTCAGTTCTTCGGCTTTCGCCTCAAGTTGCGCTTGTGTTTTAAGCGCTTTACACTCCTGTTCCGCTTCTTCCTTCATTTTGGCGATGATAACTTCAGCGTCGCCTATCTTTTTGGATCTCGATCTGTCGGATAAAACCTTGCCGAGAAGTACGCCTGCGGCTCCGAAGAGAAGCGCCGCCGCTATAATGAGTGCGACGGAAAGCCCGTCGAATGCCAAGAACAGGGAGTTTGCGTAGTTCGTCATAACAAACCTCCTGGAATTTTGAGTTATAAAAATATCGAAAATGCCCGTTATCGAACAAAATGCGCGATAGTGCGAACACAATAAATAGTTTTATACATAATTATTTTATACTATATATGGAGTTTTGTCAAGAAATTATTTTATATTTATACGCGCAAGATACAATATTTTATTTTTGAACGAAAATTTGTTGAAAAAACATATAAAAACGACGATAATCGACCTATACGCCCCTTAAAGCGATATAATACACCGAGGAATTTACCATATGATTACGCCTTCTTGCGATAAACAAGAAGGCGTAATTGCGACGTATTTAGACACTTATCGTCATTATTATATTATTGTTTCAATCTTTTATTAAAGCGCCGCACGGCACTACGGAATTAGATTTTACCGTAGTTTTTCCGCCCAGGACGACGGCGCCCGAATAAATTATCACGTTATCGCCTATAGTCGGATGGCGTTTTTTATTTTTATGGTTCCTTGCCCGGTTCAAGTTCTTCGCGCCGAGCGTTACGCCGTGATACAATCTGACGTTTTTACCGATGACGGTCGTTTCGCCTATAACTGTTCCCACACCGTGATCGATACAAAACCCTGCTCCTATTAAAGCCGCGGGATGAATATCTACGCCCGATTTGCTTTTTGACAGTTCCGCAATTTTTCTCGGCAAGAAAGGAACGTTAAGACAATTTAGCAAATTGGCTATTCTGTAAGCAAAAACGGCAAAAAAAGACGTATACGAATAAACTATCTCAAACACGCTCTTTGCCGACGGATCGCCGTTATAAAAGGCAAGAGCGTCTTTTTTAAGCAAATCGAACGTTAAATTTAACCTGTTGAAAAACGAGACGGTCGCCCGAGCGGAAAACCTTTCAGCCCGATATTCGCACGGCTTTAATCCGCGATACTTTAAGTCGAACAGTTTACACTTGAAAATTATCCGAAATAATGTCGTTTTAAGCTTTTTATTCGGTTTTAAGCAAGACCTATCGACCGAACAATAATCGAAAAAAGACCTTTTTATCATTGTCAAAAAACGTTCGACTTCTCGGTCGGCGGGGAGATGGTTTAGGCTATAAGAAAAGTAAGAAGCGGACGCGCGCCGTTTACGTTTGACCGAATGATTTTCAGCCATAAAAAAGCCCCTTGATAAATATAATATTTATCAAGGGGCAAAAAAGTTACCGTTTATTATAAATTATTCCTGAGGCTGTTGCTCGTCGGCGGCGGGAGTCGATAAAAGTTTTTCTCTTATCTTATTCTCTATCTCAGCCAAAAGTTCGGGATTGGATTCGAGATAATCTCTTGCCTTTTCCCTGCCTTGAGCGATCTTTTCGCCGTTGATGGCAAACCATGAACCGCTCTTTTCGATAAAGCCGAGTTCTACGCCCATATCCAGCACGCAACCCGATTGAGAGATACCTTTCCCGTATATAATATCGAATTCAGCCGTCTTAAACGGGGGCGCAAGTTTGTTTTTGACGATTTTGACCTTGGTCCTGTTACCGATCATTCCGGAAGCGTCTTTTAGCGTATCGGACTTACGAACGTCCATTCTTATACTCGAATAGAATTTGAGCGCCTTACCGCCGGTAGTCGTTTCGGGGTTGCCGAACATAACGCCGACCTTTTCCCTTAACTGGTTGATAAATATAACGCACGTCTTGGATTTGTTTGTTATAGCCGTAAGTTTACGGAGCGCCTGAGACATAAGTCTTGCCTGCAAACCAACGTGATTATCGCCCATATCACCTTCGATTTCCGCTTTAGGAGTAAGGGCTGCAACCGAGTCGATAACGATAAGATCGACCGCGCCGCTACGAACGAGACTTTCGGTTATATCGAGAGCCTGTTCGCCGGTATCCGGTTGGGAAACGTAAAGGTTGTCAAGATCGACGCCCAAATTTGCCGCGTACGAGGGATCGAGCGCGTGCTCTGCGTCGATAAACGCGGCGATACCGCCGAGTTTTTGCGTTTCGGCTATAACGTGCAACGCAACCGTGGTTTTACCCGAAGATTCGGGACCGTATATTTCGATTATTCTACCTCTCGGAACGCCGCCGATGCCGAGCGCCACGTCGAGAGCGATACAGCCCGTAGATATGGTTTCGATGCTGAAATCCTTAGCCTCGTCGCCGAGTTTCATTATCGAGCCTTTCCCGTATTGCTTTTCTATTTGCCCGATAACCTGTTCCAAAACTTTCTTTTTGTCTTCCATTGTTTCCTCCGTTACCCGTAAAATCGGTTATATATGAAATAATTTTTTAATCGTAATTCTTTATTGTTTTTATTGCAAGAAAAAGAGCCGTTCCCGAAGCGTATTCTATGTTTTCCTTTCTCGTTCCGCCAAACACGAACCGATAGGTGTTGACTCGCCCCTTATACGCTACGCCGATAAAGCATAAACCGTCGTCTGGGCTTTTGTTTATCGAAGATCCCGCATAGCCCGTTATAGATATACCGAGATCCGCGGACTTCATAAGCCCCAAAGCCATCTCGTACGCCACTTCCGCGCTTACGACGGAAAACCTTTGTACGGCTTCTCTGCTGACGTCAAGCCTTTGTATCTTGGCTTGAGTGTCGTAGGTTACCATGCCTTCGTAAAACACGTCGCTCGCGCCGTCAACGCCGACTATTCTCGAACAAATGCGACCGCCTGTCATAGATTCGGCGGTAGATATTTTGAGCCGTCTCAATTTTGCCATATCGTACAAGCACTGTTCTATGGAAATATCGTCGGTCGCGTAGACGTTGTCGGCAAAAGTCGACAAAAATTCTTTGAGCGCGAGGTCGAGTTGCATCTTGGTCGTGTTTTCCGTATAGAATACGTCGACAAGCGCGTCGCCCGAATCATAGTTGACGTTAAATGATAACCCGTCGTATTTACCCTGAATGGTTTGGCACCCGTTTTTTATCGTTTGACCGTCAAGTCCGAACAACTTGAACGAACATTTACCGACAGTATAGCCGTAAAATTTGCTTAAATTGAGCGTAAAAACTTGGTCGAAACCGTCGTTTAAGTTAAAAAGGCAAACGAGCCTGCCGTCGTCGGTCAGACAAAAACCGTCGCTATCCGGTCGGATCGACTTTTCCGACAAAACGCCTTTCAGGTCAAACCCCGCCAATATATCGTTTACTACGACCAAAACGTCGAACGGACGGGAAATAAGGCTATCAAAACCTTGCTCGTCGCCCGAACATAGCCATGTAAGCGAACTCGGTCTTAGCGCGTAGCCGTTTAATTTTGAAACGACTTTGGCTTGAATATTCGCGTCAAATTCGCTCTCCGATTCTTTGAAAATAATAACCGAACAGTTCATATTTCAGTCTTTTTTATCCGACTTCAAGACCGCTCTATTGACGATAACGTAATTCACGCCCGACACGAGAGTCATGATTACCGAAAGCGTAAAGACGGAAAACCCTATTAAAAACAAAATGTTGGCGTAATCGCGAGCGAAGAACTCAAACGACACGAATAACGCCGTTATGGAAACGTCCTGCAAAACGGTTTTTATCTTGCCGAGTTTATCCGCCGCCATAACTACGCCCTTTGCCGCCGCGATCATTCTTAAACACGATATCATAATTTCTCTCGCGATGACGATGGAAACCATCACACCGCCGAAAATAAACGGTATAGCCTGAACTTCAACGAGCAGCACGAGCGCGACGATGGTCAAAACTTTATCGGCGCTCGAGTCCAAAAACTTGCCGAGATCGGTTACGAGATTATACTTTCTCGCAATAAATCCGTCCAAAAAGTCGGTGCATGCGGCAACCGCAAAAACTATTCCCGCAACGAGATAGTGATACGGAAATTCAATATAGAACGCCGCGACCATAACGGGAATGAGTATGAGCCTTAAAAGGGAAATTTTATTCGGTAAATTCATAATTTATAATTCCTTGTTAAACCTTTTTGACTATTTTGCCGTAAAGATCGTAGCTCGTTGCTTTCGTTATCTTAACGACGTATTCTTCGCCCTGCTCAATAAGAGTATCGCCCGATATGTAAACTCTTCCGTCAACGTCGGGCGCGTTGAAGTACGCTCGTCCGAAAAACTTTTGCTTTTTATAATCTACTCCGTCGCAAACGACGGTCAAAGTTTTCCCGACGAACTTTTGCAAATTATCGTAAGATATTTTGCGCTGCGTTTCGTAAAGCGTCTTTACCCTTTGCTTTTTGACCTTTTGAGCAATTTGCCCCTTGAAACTATACGCAGGCGTATCTTTCTCTCTCGAATAGGCGAAAAATCCCGCGTTAAACAGTTTGGCTTTTTTAAGGAATTTGATAAGAATATTCAAATCTTCTTCCGTTTCGGACGGAAAACCCGCTATAAACGTCGAACGGATAGCCATTCCTTTAACGTTGGATTTAAGTTTTTTGATAAGTTCAAAATACTCGTCGAAACTGCCCTTTCTGTTCATGAGCTTCAATATCCTGTCCGAAGCGTGCTGGAAGGGAATATCAACGTATTTAATAAGTTTGGGGTTGGTTTTGAACTCTTCAATCAGTCTGTCGGTCAAAAGGTCGGGATAGCAATACAAAAGCCTTATTTTTTTGACGTTTTCAAGCGCGGATACGGCTTTTATAAGTTCGACTATCTTCGGTTCGCCGTACAAGTCGACGCCGTATTTGGTCGTATCCTGCGCGACCAAAATAAGTTCTTTTACGTCGCCGAGCCCTTTACATTCTTCCAGAATGCGTTCCATCGGCTCGGACTTAAACTTACCCCTTATCTTAGGAATAAGGCAGTACGTGCAATAATTTGAACAGCCGTCGGCAATTTTTACGTACGCGTAGTGGTTAGGAGTGGTCGTTACCCTGTCTATACCCAGAATTTCGCCCTTACCGACAAAGTTTACCCTTTCGCCTTCGAGCGCTTTATCAATGGCTTCAACTATTTTAGTGCCGTCGTAAACGCCCAAAAAGCCGTCGACTTCGACGAAATCGTCGTACAGTTCCCCAACGAATTTTTGCGGCAGGCAACCTGTCAGAATGATCTTTTTAAGTTTCCCACCCTGCTTATAAGGCACGTAATCAAAGACCGTTTTTATGGCTTCTCTTCTCGAAGCGTCCAAAAAAGCGCAGGTGTTTACGACGAGAACGTCCGCTTGACTTGCGTCGGACGTTATCTCGTACTTTTCGGCGATTTTTGCTATCAGTTTTTCACCGTCGACCCTGTTTTTATCGCAGCCGAGCGATATAAAGCCGACTTTCACGTTGGTATCTTTCATAAAAATAATTTACAATCAGTTTTCCCAGTCGACGACGAACTCGCCGTAAAGCTGCTCGTATTGTTCTCTCGTAATCAAAGTTTTTCTCGTCTTGTTTTCAAGCGGTTCGCTGATGTACTTCATTCTCGACATCCATATCAAAATGGAACTCGCCTTGTTATAACCCATTCTGAAATAGGTCCGCACCTTGGAAGCCGATATGGTACCGTCGACAATGGCAAGGCGCAAAGCCCTTTTCACGTCTTCGTCGGCAGCGGCGGGATCTAAAGACATAAGCCCCAAACCCTTTTGATTGTTGGGCGTCGGAAGATCCTCGTCCGTTTTGACTTCTTTAAGTTCTACGGCGTGGCGTTCTATTCCGTTCAAAACAGCGTCGTTATAGTACGACTTATTGTTTTGATGTATAAAACTCAGAATTCGCGGAAGTTCCAACTCGTCGTCGAGATACGCGCCCTGCGCTCTCGTCAAAGCGCCCGAGCCCATTCTTATAAAGCAGTCGCCGCGCCCCAAAAGCGTTTCAGCGCCGTTTTGGTCCAAAACTATTCTCGAATCTATCGCGGAAGCCGTCTGGAAGCAAATACGCGTGGCTATGTTACTCTTTATCGTACCCGTTATAACTTCGGTGGAAGGTCTTTGCGTCGCAAGGATAAGCGTAATACCCGCAGCCCTCGATTTGGCGGTCAACCTGCTGACTATCGACTCGAACACCTTCGCGCTCTCGGGGTCAGCCAAAACTATATCGGCAAACTCGTCTATCACGACGAGAAGATAGGGCATTATCTTTTCACCGTTCGCCTTGGCGATAGCGTTATATTGAATTATACCCTTTAACTTTCTCGATTTCAAGAAGTTATAGCGTCTGTTCATCTCCCCCGCAACCCATTGCAAAACGGACAGAACTTTTGTGGCTTTTCCATCGGGATCCTGCTCGATTATCTTATTGAACAGAAGGAAAGGAGAGTTTTCAAACAGAGTAAACTCGACGTTTTTAGGGTCGATAATGATAAATCTCAACTGCTCGGGCGTGTACTTATACATCAAACTGACGAGCATGGTGTTCAGGCAAACGCTCTTACCCGAACCGGTGGTTCCGCATATCAAAATATGCGGTATCTTTTTAAGGTCAAGGAATATCGGATCACCCAAGACGCCTTCGCCCACCATGAACGAAAGGGAATTTTCAAAATTGATCCGTCCTAATTCGGGGCTTGCGAAAACCTTGCGAAGCCCTACCGTCTTGACGGCATGGGAAGGAACGGTTATCCCGAAATAAAGCGTATCGGGAACTGGACCGCTCGTATATTTACCCATTGCCAAAAGTCTGAACTCAAGTTCGCCGTCAAGTTTATGCATATCCTGCAATCTCACGTTGGCGGGGAACGCAACGTCGTAACGGGTGACCTTAGCGCCTTCGACGACGTTGGCAATGGTTACCTCTATCCCTGCGTTTTTATAAAGTTCTATAATGGTTCTCTTGGCTTCTTCCTGATGTTGAAGTTCGGCGTTCCTGTCCTTTACGCTCGAAGAATAATCCTTCAAAAGCGACATGTTCGGGAAAACGTAACGATAGTCGTCGGGCATACTCGAAACGAGCGAATAGGTGGTCGGCACGTTTTCAGCGAAAGATTCGTCGTCGTCACCGTGCATAAGATCGTCGAAGACCACTTCGTCGGTTGATTGTCCTTCGACTGAAGAACCGTTCGCCTCTTGTTCGGTTTTAAGCCCTTGAGGTGCGCTCTCGGAAGCCGCCGACACGGAAACGGACGTAGAAGGAGTGTAAACGCTCTCGGAAAGAGGTTTTTCAACTGCGGGAGTTTGCGTTTTGCCGCGAGAGTCGGGATAGGATATTACTCTACCCGCTCTTTCGGAATATTCGTTATCGCCCGACAAATCAGAAGCGCCGCTTGAAGTTCCGTCAAAGGACGCGTCTCTACCACCGAAAGCGCCTCTTAAGTTTGTGGGCGCGGGAGCAGCTGTCCTATCGAAAGAAGTTCTGTCGTTAAAACTATCGACGGACTCGGGCTGAGAAGGTTGTTGCGATTGAGCGTGAACGGGGATAGTGTAAACGCGACTATCGACGAAATCGCTCGTCACGCTTTCCCTTTCGATGGGTTCGGACACGCCTCTCGTTTGAGAACGATCGCCCGTTCTGTCGCCAAACCTTATCGACCTGTCGGGCGAAAACGGCGATCCGTTATTATTTGCGTAATCGCCGACAGTTCGGTTTGGATCGTACCCCATACCGACGTTTTGAGCGTTATCGGGAGCGGTGCGTTCGGGCGCCGCCTGTTGTTGACGAGCCGATCTCGAGCGGTCGTAAGCTTCTCTCAACGCTACGTCGGCAATATTCTTAAATCTGAATTCCCCTTGAAAGGGAAGCCCAAAAGGTTGCTGACGTCCAGAAGTCATTTCGGACTTCGAGCGGAAGGCAAAACCCGATTGCTCGTTGATGAAAAATCCTCCGTTTCTCCGTTGCCCCTGTTCTCCGCCGACGGGCGCTTGTTGATCGTTCGCGCCGTTTTGGGCGTTAGCCGTTTGTTCCCGATCGGCTGCGGGGGTAGAAGTCGAACTATCCGAATCGGACCTTTTTGCAAACAGCCCGGAAAAGAGTTTACGAGAAAAGAACGCGATTATAACGAGAATGACCGCGATATAAACTATATAAGCCCCTACCTTTGAGGCAAAAAGCGAGATGGGCAATATCATGACCGACGCCACTACGCCGCCAACGGTGGTTGAGCCTTCCGACGGAGCCGAATAAGCCTTTGCGACCTCTTCGTTAAAACCGAGAGATCCGTCAAACGAAACGGACAGATGGACGAGTAAAAAGACGCAGACTATGATTACTCTTACCAAAAAAGCCGTCAAACGTTTTTCGTCGGGAATGATAGGTTTGCCCGAAACGAGCGTTACGCCCCACATGGCAAAGTGTATAAGGAATAAATAGGCATACGCGCCGAAAGAGCCCAGCAAAAAATTACGGACGGCAAGCCCCACCGTATAAAAAAGGCTGTCACCCGTGACAAGACACAAAAACGCGAGCAGAGAAAACAGTATTACGGTCAAGCCGAATACTTCCCTTACGATGCCTGCGTTTCTGTCTTCGTTTTGGCTTTTAACTCCCTTGGACAAAACTTTGCTCCCCTTTCGATCTTACTTGCTATTTCGTTCATAAAAGTAAACACAGCGCAAGTTGATATAATAAGTTATGATAATTATATCATAACGAATGGAAAAATAAAAGTGTTTAACGGAATTTTCAATTAAAAAGTTCACATAGTTTTTAGTTTTTGTTTCAATTAGCAAACGTCGGATAAGGAGCAAAAAGAAAAAAGCCCCGACTAAGCCTTTTTTGAAAGACCGAGATCGGGGCAAAAATACCGAAAATTATTTATTCATTTTACTTTCAACGAGAGCAACGAAATCGCCGACGGTGGAAATTTTGGTCGCTTCGTCTTCGGAAACGGAAATACCGTATTCTTCTTCGAGGTTCATCAAAAGTTCGACAACGTCCAAGGAATCGGCGCCCAAATCCTCAACTATCTTGCTGTTAGGCGTAATTTTGCTTTCGTCAACGCCAAGTTGGTCGGCAAGAACTTTTTTGATTTTTTCAAGCATTAAAGCATCCTCCTAAAATATTTATTTCATTGTATCAAACAATTCGCCGAATGTCAAACGATTGTAAGACATTATTTTTGTTGCGGGGCTTTACGCATGGATAACGATATTCTGTTCTTTTTAACGTCCACGCCTATAACCGTAACGGTGACTACCTGCCCTACTTTTACTACGTCCGACGGATGGCGAACGTAATTGTCGGAAAGTTCTGAAATATGCACGAGCCCGTCCTGATGAACGCCGATATCCACGAAAGCGCCGAAGTCGATAACGTTCCTGACCGTTCCCGTGATCTTCATTCCCGGCTTTAAGTCGTTTATATCCATTACGTCCGAACGGAGCATGGGCTGAGGCAGACTTTCTCTTACGTCGCGACCGGGCTTTAGAAGTTCGGAAACTATATCGCGCATGGTGTATACGCCGAGTCCTACGCTTTCAGCCGTCTTTTGTTCGCCGAAAGCCTTGATCCGCTCGTTGATATCGGATATTGTGCCGTTCGCCACGTCCTTTTCGTCGTAGCCGAACAGTTTCAAAAGTTTCATGGTCGGCTCGTAACTTTCGGGGTGTACGGCGGTTTTGTCGAGAACTTGGTCGCCGTCGTCTATCCTCAAAAAGCCCGCGCACTGTTCAAACGCCTTCGCGCCGAGTTTGGGGACGGATAAAAGTTGCTTTCTTGAAGTGAATTTGCCGTTATCTTCTCTATATTTGACAATATTTTTGACTATCGCCGAATTTAGCCCGGAAACGTACGATAAAAGCGACGGAGAAGCCGTATTAAGGTTTACGCCCACTTTATTTACGCAGTCTTCCAAAACGCCTTTCAGAACTTCGTCAAGGCGCGCTTCGGGCATATCGTGTTGATATTGACCTACGCCTATTGACTTGGGGTCTATCTTGATAAGTTCGGCGAGCGGGTCCTGAAGCCTTCTCGCAATGGAAACGGCAGACCTTTCGGAAACGTCGTAATCGGGGAATTCTTAGGCGCCGAGCTTGGACGCGGAATATACCGATGCGCCCGCTTCGCTTACTACGATATAAGCCGCCTTATGCGTCAGAGCGGGGTCTTTGATAAGGTCAGAAACGAATATTTCAGACTCTTTGCTCGCCGTGCCGTTACCTATCGAGATGACGTCGACGTTATATTTATTGATGAGCCCGACGAGAACTTTTCTCGCTTCTTCTTCCTTTTTCTGCGGGGGCGTGGGATAGACGACCGTCTTATCGAGCACCTTGCCCGTTTCGTCGACGACGGCTATTTTACAGCCCGTTCTGTAAGCGGGGTCGAAGCCCATGGTAACTTTATCTTTGACAGGCGGTTGCATGAGAAGCGGTTTTAAGTTGACTTCAAACATCTTTATAGCCTGTTCGGAAGCCGTTTCGGTAAGATACGAACGTATTTCGCGCTCTATCGAAGGATAGATGAGCCTTTC
>JAFVDA010000053.1 GCA_017478765.1 Clostridia bacterium | reverse complement strand
CCATAACCATCGACGGCGAAGAAGTTACCCCCGAGTGGAGACAGTCTCAAAAGTTCTGGATAGCCAGAAAGAAGTTTATCAACATAACCGAAATGAACACCGCGATAACGGCGAGAATACACGCCGACGCCGATGGTGAAGCTACCGAAAACGACCAAACCGTCACTTACAGTATTTCTTCTTACGTCGCCGCAAAAGGCAGCAGCGAATAACCTATCGCGGTTATGGTCAACAATATGTACAAAAACGCGTACGCCGCGGTTGCGTATTCGCAAGTAAGTTATGACGCTCCTTCTTTCGATAATGCGGGCAGCGTTACCATTAGAGATACGAAAGGTTTTGACTTTTCCGACTCGTTATACGAAGAGAAAGAACTTCCGCAAATCTCCACGGAAGACTACACTACGAACAACTACGAAGTATATTCTACTTTAGACGTATCTGCGGGCGAGATTTCCCCCGTAATTTACGACGTATATACCTATTACGGCGCAGTTATGACTCAAGTCGAGGTGGATAGCTGTGTTAAGATAGGAGATAAGATATATACTGCTACTTCTGCGGAGAACGCAAACAAAGATAACGAAACTGTCACGGTAACCTTTGCGGACGGCGATTATACGGTCAACTTCAGCAGTGCCGCAATGAAAGATTTAACGTCTTACAACGCTACTTTGAAAGTCCTCGGAGGTACGAGTGCTTCGACCTTGACCATTAAGGGCGGCACCGTTGATATCAGCGGTGTCAATGCCACTTTGACAGCGTTGACGGTTTCCGGCGGGACGGTCACCTCTTCGAGAACCTCCGTTATGACTGTGCCGAACGTAACTCTCTCCAACAACGCAAGCTTGACTCTTGCGGGAGGGCTTACTTATTCCGGTCTTTTAAGCGTCGGCGCCGGTACGACGCTCAAGGTCAACGGTGCTGTCAATGGTTATAGAATGAATTCTTACGGTAACGTGACCGTAAACGGTTATGCATATTTTACAAACGGTCCTTTCCAAGTCCTTGGCGGAACGACTACAATAAACGGTTATCTACGTGTTACCGGTGACAATAATAGCACAAGATGCAACGTCAGCGGCGGAACACTAAACGTATTTTGTACTTCAAGCGGGACGACCGCAGTTTGTGCACACAAGTTCATAATTTCTTCAGGCGGAGTAATGAACGTCAGATCAAATGGCGGAGACGGTATAACGGAATACGGCGGTAATGTTAATATGGACGTGTACGGCGGTTGCAAACTGACTATCGAAAACATTGGTGCGAAGGGCAAAACGGCTCTTAATGCCGGTAACTCAAGCACGAAAAACTTCTACGCAGGTTTATACGGAACGGTCATTATTTGGAACTATAATTATTATTGTGGAGCATGGAATAAATGTAAATTTTATCTATACCAAAGTGGCGGTACCTTAAAACGTACCGGCAGCGCAGCCGGAACCACTCTGAAAAACGGTGGGTGGGGAACTAACTTGACTGAGAGACCTTCGAGCGAGCTGCCCCCGCTGTAAAATAACAATCGGAGAAAAATAAAATGAAAAAGTTTGTAATACCCGAAGTCGATTTTATAATGCTCGACGTAGATATTTCGCTTTTAGGCGATTCCTCAAAGGACGCGACCGAGGGCGAATGGGATATGTGGGGCGACGATCAGACTTCACATTCATAATTATTCATCGGGCTATATCCGTTCGATCTTAATAGTTATTATGAAAAATTTTATTGAAGTAAAAATAAATATACTACCCGTTGACGCCTTGACTTTACTTCAGGTATCCGCCGCATCCGACGCGTTTGACGGCGAATGGGATATATGGACGGACCCCGACCATTCTGATAACGGTCAAACGTAACCCGAAAACTCGTTTACGGTATATTGGCTATTTAGCCGACGGGCGGCAATGTTTCGATAACGCTTTTGTGCACCGTATTAACGAGAGTGAAAGAGCTTTCGGTTTATAATCTGTAAAATTGTCAGTTGTTTTCATCTTGATGGGGCATTTCAGTTAGCTAATGCCCCGAAAACTCCTTTTTAGTTGGCGGCTCCTTACGCCACACGATCAAAATCACCTTCCGCGTTTTTTAAGAGCGACTCCTAACGCTCGCGGAAGGTGATTTTTCTTAAAGTGGAAAGTGGTATAATCAGCGAAAACTCGATAAAAACATCGACTTTTCGCTGGATATAAGCCGAATTTACTGTATAATCAGCGAAAACTCAATAAAAACATCGACTTTTCGCTGATTATAGGCTAAATCTATTTGACTATTATCGATCGGTAATTACGATTTCGGATTTATTACATTAAAGTCGAATGTAAAACAAAAGTGGAAAGTGGCATTTTTGAGAGTGGAGAGTGGAGTTGCCACGAGAGTGGAGAGTTGAGAGTGGAGTTGCGGATTTACATATTATATATGCTGTCGCAAAAATACACTTTTCTACAAAGTATTAACTTTGATATTTTACTGACTTTGTCTTTGTTTGAGTGAGTATATTGTTTAGTTCAAAAGTCGGATATGGGATAAACAAATTATCATATAATTTTCGTATCCGCATTTCAACTCTCCACTTTCCACTTTCAACTTTTTAATTTTGTTTGCGATAAGAAAAATCGCAAACAAAAATATTGCACAAATTTTTAACCGAAGTTTTGGTGAAATAAGTAAAATTAAAAAATCGGTTGAAAAAAATTCATTTGCCATTGACTTATCGGTCGGCGATAAAGTATAATATATCTCGATATGAAGATAAAAGACTTTCAAAAACTTACGTTACTTGACTTTCCGGGCAAGGTGGCTTGCACGGTGTTTACCGCGGGTTGCAATTTAAGGTGCCCGTTTTGTCACAACGCGCTGCTCGTTACCGAAATCGACGATCGGTTTGTCAAGGAAGAAGAGTTTTTTGCCTTCTTAAAGTCAAGAGTCGGCGTTTTAGACGGCGTTGCCATAACGGGCGGTGAACCGCTCCTGCAACCCGGGATAGGCAAATTTATAGCCAAAATAAAGGCTATGGGCTTTGCCGTCAAGCTGGATACAAACGGGACGTTTCCGCAAGTTTTGTCGGAAATTATAAGTAGCGGCAACGTCGATTACGTCGCTATGGATATAAAAAATTCGCCCGAAAAGTACGCACGCACGGTAGCGATAGCCGATCTCGATATGACGCTCATAGAAAAAAGCGTCAAAATAATCATGGAAAGCGGCGTTGACTACGAGTTCAGAACTACCGTCACGCGTGAGGACTTTACCGAGCAGGATTTTGAAAAGATAGGCTTATTCATCAAGGGCGCCGAGCGTTACTATTTGCAGGCGTTCAAGGACTCCGGCAACCTTATAGGCGAAGGCAACACTCCGCCCGACAGGGATACCATGTTAAAATTCAGGTCCATTTGTGAAAAATACGTTAAAACGTGCGCTTTAAGGGGTATTTAGGCTGATTTTACCCACTTCGGAGGCGGTTTTCACGCCTCTTATTTTTTACGACAAAAATCGACCTTGCCACAATATCTTGTGTTTTTGAAAAATTTTTACCACAAAATATATTAAAAAACTATTGACAACGCAAATATATTGTGCTACGATTATAAGCGTCGACGATCCTCGCGCGGCGAAATCGCTCGGCAAGGGGTTAAAAACAATAATTCAAATCATTATATAAGGAGAAACTATGTATCAGGTAGTAAAAAGAGACGGCTACGTCGTCGACTTCGACATTCAAAAGATCACGCTTGCTATAACCAAGGCTTTCGACGCGCTCGGCAAAGAATATCATCCGAGCGTAATAGATTTCCTTGCGCTCAAGGTCACGGCTGACTTCGAGCCCAAGGTAAAAGACGGTAAGGTCACCGTTGAAGACATTCAGGACAGCGTTGAGTCCGTACTCGTTCAGGCGGGCTACGGCGACGTTGCCAAGGCTTACATTCTCTATCGTAAGCAAAGAGAAAAGATCCGTAACGTGAACGCGACCGTGCTCGACTATAAAGACTTGGTCGACAGTTACGTCAAGGTCGAGGACTGGCGTGTTAAGGAAAACTCCACCGTCACTTACTCGGTCGGCGGGCTTATCTTGTCCAACTCGGGCGCCATCACGGCTAACTACTGGCTGAGCGAGATATACGACGAAGAGATCGCCAACGCCCACAGAAACGCCGATATTCACCTCCACGACCTATCCATGCTCACGGGCTACTGCGCGGGCTGGTCGCTTCGCCAACTCATTCAGGAAGGTCTCGGCGGCGTTCCCGGAAAGATAACTTCTTCTCCCGCAAGCCACCTTGCCACCCTCTGCAACCAGATGGTCAACTTCCTCGGAATCATGCAGAACGAATGGGCGGGCGCGCAGGCTTTTTCTTCGTTTGACACCT
>JAFVDA010000052.1 GCA_017478765.1 Clostridia bacterium | reverse complement strand
ACAGTACGAACATTACGACAACGTTGCCGCTCAAGGCGGAATAGTCACGATAGCCGACGGCGTAATGACAATCAAACTTGAAATAACTTCCATTCCCGCCGATCCCGACGCTTACTATTTAGGTCACGTCACGTTTGCGGGCGACTCGGGCGCTACGGACTTCATAATGCCCGCTACCGATAAGGACGTTATCGCTTCCGTCGAGTACGAAGGCAAGGTCTACAGCGTTCTTATCCACACCGCGTGGGGTCAACCGAGAAGAATGGTCCGCGTTACCGAAGCGGGCATGGTCGAAAAGACCTTTACGCCCGTCAACGTTGAGATCAAGGAAGTCGAAGGCAAGGCAACTTACGTTCTGACCGTTGAATACGAGGGTTATACGACCGAAGAACTTTCGGCTATAAACTGGTATTTCGACCTTCAGGGCAATCCTTACGCGGTAAGCGGAAGTTGGAGCGGCGACTGGAATCGTTATCTTAGTGACGTCAAACCCGTTATTGCTTTCGGCGAAGGCACGATGACGCTTTCTTACGACGTATCTACGCTTGCCGTGTTCAAATACACTTCGCACTTTGCTACCGTAGCTCCCGTAGGAGATAGCGGCGCAGACCTTAAAGTGTCCGCTACGTTCAACAGATCTTACGAGATTGGCGGACGTAGATACACCTTGGTTTCCGATCATTCCAACGAAGGCGACGGCGCTAAGTTCTGGGGCAACGTTGGTCTTATCGTAGAAGAAATTAAAACTGAAGAGGAAGTCAATCTTCCCGTAGTACCCGTTGGCGAAAACTGATTTTATCAGATTGATAAGGGGATAATTTAGTTTTGGCTTAAAGGTTTTTTTGTGACGGCGGCGCATTAAATGCCGCCGTCACAAAATCTTTTTTATGGAGATAATATGAAGATAAGTCACTTAGGTAGAAGAATAACCATGGGGATAATAGCCGTAGTTTTGATAGCGGTTTTGATTGCGGCAAACGTCGTAATCAATTATTTTTCCCTTATACTTCACTCGGCTCTGGGCGGAGATAGCATAAACACGTCTACGAGCGCGGAGGATTCCGACGCTTTGACTCATTCCGACAAGGTGGTTCAACTTGCCGCGGAAGAGAGTATAGTCCTGTTGAAAAACGACGATGATTTTTTGCCGTTAAACGATCTGACTAAGGTCAATTTGTTTGGTTACGGCTCGACCGACGCGGGTTTCTTGCTTACGGGCGGTGGCAGCGGCGGTAAGAATATTACCGACGAGCAGGTCACTAAAAAGGACTTGAGCGAAGCGTTTACGGCAGCCGATATAGAATATAACGGCAACTTGATGAGAGCGTACGAAACCTTTTCCACTTTCGACGCCGACTATCGTCAGGGCGGTTCTACGGGCGCGAACGTAACGCAAAGTTTACTCAATCCGGATTCGTCGTTTTATACCGCTCAACTTATGAACGAGTGTTACGCCTATTCGCATACGGCGGTTGTCACGCTTTCGAGATGGGGCGCGGAGAACGGCGGCTCGCAGGAACTGGTCAATATCGGCACTTATGCGAACGGAGCCTTCCTTGAACTTACCAATAACGAAAAGGCTATGTTTAACGCCCTTCAAAATATGGGATTTGACGTAATAGTTCTTCTCAATACCTGCAACAATCTCGAACTCGGTTTTTTGGAAGAATACTCCTGCATCAAAGCATGTATGTACGTAGGCATTCCCGGTCAATCGGGAACGATGGCTATCCCGCGCATAATAAAGGGCGAAGTAAATCCTTCGGGAAGAATGTCCGATACGCTCCCTTACGACCATCAGACCTATAACCCCGTGTATATGAACCCCTATTACGTTAGTAACGACATGGTGTATCAGGAAGGCATTTATTTCGGATACAAGTGGTACGAGACAGCCGACGCCGAAGGGTACTTTGATTCGGTTACCAACTCTCACGGTACCGGCTATGACGCGGTAGTGCAGTATCCTTTCGGTTACGGGCTTTCGTATACTCAATTTAACTGGGAATTTACGTCGGTTCCGTCCGTTTTGTCGGACGAGAACAACGTGGTTAAGGTCAAGGTCACAAACGTCGGCGATACTGCCGGCAAGGACGTCGTTCAACTTTACGTTCATGCGCCCTACACTAACGGCGGTATCGAAAAGGCGGAAAGGGTACTCGTTGATTTTGCCAAAACCCCAATGCTCTATCCTTCGTCGCAGGCGGACGCCGATCACCCGAATCAATGCGAAGTGGAACTTAAGTTCTCGGCGTACGATCTTGCCAGTTACGACGCTTACGATAAGAACTCCAACGACTTCAAAGGATACGAGTTGGAACGCGGCGACTATACGCTTTACGCAATGAAAAACTCGCACGACGTTGCTTCCGCGCTCACCTTTACGCTTAACGTTTCTACAAACGAGACTTATTCTACCGACCCCGTTACGGGCACCCAAGTTAAGAACCTGTTCACCGGTTCCGACGCCTACGCTTCATGCCCCATCGACGGCAACGTTTCCGACAGGTATTTGTCGAGAAGCAATCATTTTGCCAACTTCCCGACGGAGAGACTTTCCGTCAACGTTTCCAATAAATCCGCCGCCGCAAATTACGTTTACGACGGATACAACGGTAAGAACGTTTCATCTTACGAATACGGTTCGGACTACGGTTTGTTTATCGTAGGCGAAAAGGTTACCGAGGGCGAAACGGAAACTTTGAAAAAGGCTACCAAGGATATGCTCGACGGCAAGGAAGAAGCGTCGCTTGCCTTTAACGAAGACGTAATGCAGGAACTTAAAGATTACGACTCCGAGGTATGGGATATTGTTCTCGACCAAATGACCAAAGAAGAGATAATAAGCATAATCAGCTTCGGCGGATTTACCACGCAGACCGTATACAGCGTCGGAAAACCTCGTTGCGACGATAAGGACGGTCCCGCAGGCTTCAATAACAACGTTGCAAACAGCGCCAAGGCAACCAACTGGACGCTGCTTCCCGACGAAGCGCTTTTAGGCTGCAGTTTCAATAAGGGTTTGGCGTACGAGATAGGCGCGGCGCAGGGCGTCGAGGCAAAGGAATACGGCATCAACGGCTGGTACGCTCCGGGCGTAAACCTTCACCGTTCGGTATATAATTCGAGAAACTACGAATATTATTCGGAAGACGCCGTTTTGTCCGGTAAACTCGCAAGCCAAGTGGTTTCGGGCGCAAAGGATAATAATCTTTATTGTTACGTCAAGCATTTCGCGGTAAGCGAAGCGGGGCAAAACCCCAACGAAAAGAATACCTGGCTGACAGAACAGGCTTTGCGAGAAACCTATTTGAAGGCTTTTGAAATAGTCGTTAAAGAAGGTAAGGCAAATGCAATAATGTCGGCATTCAACAACGTCGGCGCCGTGCTTTCCGGGTACAACCACGCCATGCTCACCACCGTTTTGAGGGAGGAGTGGGGTTTCAGAGGCTCGGTCATAACCGACTGGTTTACCGGTTCGGGGTATATGAGCAAGCATATAAACGGCATTATCGCAGGCAACGACCTGTGGCTTTGCGGTTCTACCGGTTCGGCTTCCGCGCCCATCGACTTCAACAACCCCGCGCAAGCCTACGCCGCTCGCCGTTCGGCAAAGAATATCCTATATACATTCGTCGTGACCAATCTCTCGAGTGATGAAATAGCGGTAAACGCCGCTCCGCACTCGGCGCTTCTCGACGGGCTGTGGATAGGCTTGAACGTCCTTTTGGGCGCGGGTATAATCGTCTGCGTGATTTTCGTTATTCTCCCTATCGACAAGGCTAAAAAGCCTGCGGAAGGCGGGGAGGAAAAAGTTGAAAGTTGAATTGTAAGAAAGTTGAAAGTTGAAAGTGGAAAGTGGAATTGAGGTCAGGCATATTATATATGCTGACGCAAGAATAAACTTTTCTATAAAACATCAACTTTGATAATTTATTGTCTTTGTTTGAGTAAGTATAGTGGTTAGTTAAAAAAGTCTGATATGGAATAAACAAATTATCATATAATTTTTATATCCGCATTTCAACTTTCAACTTTCCACTCTCCACTTTGAATTGAGGTCGGGCATATTATATATGCCGCCACAAGGATAGACTTTCATTTATAAAACTTAAACGGCGATAGAACGAACAGGCTGTTCGACTATCGCCGTTAATTATTTTATTTGTTGAATGAAAGCGTTTTATTTATATCAAACGTCCGATATGTAATAATAAAGTTATTATATAATTATTTTTATCCGCATTTCCACTTTCCACTCTCCACTCTCAACTCTCCATTTTAAGATAGGTCGCTTGCGGCAGCAAAAATATTTTTTGCGAATAATATTTTTTGGCGCCGCAAAGCGTTTGCAAGCGGCGCCTTTAATATAGTAAAATAATAAAAAACAAAACGGAGTTTTTAATTGCTTATGAGTAAATATAAAGTCGCCGTGTTCGATATGGACGGCACGGTTTTGGATACGCTTGCCGATATGCACGCCTGCGTAAATCATATTCTGTCGTCTTACGGTTGCCCTACGAGAACTTACGACGAAGTCAGAAGTTTCGTCGGCAACGGCATAGGTCCGCTGCTTGCTCGCTCCTTCCCCGCAGATTATAAAATGGACGAAAAGAAGGTTTTCGGCGAATTTATGGACTATTACCGCGGGCATTGCGTGGATAAAACCAAGCCGTACGACGGGATAACCAAACTATTGTCAGACTTAAAACATAGCGGCGTAAAAATAGCCATAGTTTCAAATAAACCCCATCTTGCCGTCAATCAGCTTGCGGAAAGATTTTTTTCGGGGCTTTACGACGTCGCCGTGGGCGAGATCGAGGGCTTAGCCAAAAAGCCAGCTCCCGACGAAGTTTTTTACGCGCTCGATCAACTTGGAGAGGATAAAACCGCCGCGGTGTACATAGGCGACTCCGACGTCGACCTTATGACGGCGAAAAACAGCGGACTTGACTGCATTTCCGTTTCCTGGGGGTTTAAGACCAAGGAGTTCTTGCTGAGCCTCGGCGCAAAAACCATAGTCGACAAGCCGTCGGAAGCGCTTGAAAAGATTATTTAACAGGATGTGTTTTACACAGTATAACAATATTGTGCTATAATGTAATTACATTGGAGAAAAAATATGAATTATAAAGTTATAGACAAAGAGAAATACTACAGAAAAGGAGTCTTTGAACATTTTTCTAAAGATTGTAAATGTTCAACTTCAATAACAGCAAGAATCAATGTTACTGATCTTGTTTTATATTCAAAGAAAACCGGAACAAAGTTTTATATAAATTTTTTATACATTCTATCAAAAGTTCTTAACTCAAGAGATGATTACAAAATGGGATACCTCTATAAAGAAGATAAACTGATTTGTTATGATGTGATCAATCCAACTCAATATGTTTTTCATGATGATACAGAAACTTGCACTCCTGTATATACGAAGTTTT
>JAFVDA010000051.1 GCA_017478765.1 Clostridia bacterium | reverse complement strand
GTCACGGGCAAATGGACAAGGATCAACTGGAAAACCAGATAATGTCATTCTTTTCGGGCAAGTTCGACGTGCTTATCGCCACCACCATTATCGAAAACGGCATAGACGTTCCTAACGCCAACACGTTGATTGTCATCGACGCCGACACTCTCGGACTGTTCACGTTGTACCAGTTGAAGGGAAGGGTAGGTCGCGGCGACAGGTTGGCTCACGCGTACTTTACTTATAAGCCCGACAAGGTGCTGTCCGACGGGGCGTATAAAAGACTGGAAGCGCTTATGGAGCACACAGAACTTGGGAGCGGCTATAAGATAGCCATGCGCGACCTTGAAATTCGCGGCGCGGGCAACGTTTTGGGCAGAGAACAGCACGGGCATATGGACAGGATAGGCTACGAACTGTACGCAAAACTACTTAAAGAACAACTTGGCGAAGTCACCAAGGATTACGAGACCGAGTTGGACGTCAAACTGGACGCGTATATCCCCGAAGCGTACATATCCAACCCCTCGTCAAGGCTGGACGCGTATAAAGCTATCGCCGAGATAAAGACCGCGGAAGACGAGCAAAGGGTGGTTTGTTCCATGACCGAACTGTACGGCGAGCCGAGCGAACAGGTCAAAAACCTTATTCTGATAGCCAAAATGAAAAATTTGGCAAAAAAGCTCGAGATAATCAAACTGGTCGTCAAAAAAAGCGGCGCAATTCTCACCGTCAAAGATATCAATTCCTTCAAGGACGGAAGACTTACGGAGGCTGTCAACAAATTCAGCGGGAAGGCGGTTTTGTCCTTCGACGTCAATCCCGTGATAAACATTCAGGCGTCTTCGGCTGCATCGGGCGCGGAAATTTGTTTGGAACTACTCGAATTTGCGGCTTCCCTGCCGACCGAAGAGAGCCGATAAACCTTCGTTTCGAGGCTTGGGAAAGATAAAAACGGTTTTTTACGGCAAATTGAGCCCAAAAAATACCATATATTTTTCAAAAAAACTTGATTTATTTACTTTTATCTTGTATAATAATAAAAGTCGGGTGAAAGTCTACGCTCGGCGACAGTAAAACTCAAAGAGAAATTTCCATTTTCGGAGCAATTTATGAAAAAGTTAATCTCTAAAATTTTATGCTTAATCATTGCGGTGGGCGTGCTTGCGTCGGCTTTCGTCGCGTGCGACTGGATCACCGTCAATCAAGACAGGGATATGCAACAGGTCGTTGCTTCCGTCCAAATAGACGAGGGCATCGAAAGTGAAAATATCTACAAACGTCAACTTGTGTCGGGGTACGTTTCCTACGCCTATCAATACGTTCAGTATTACGGCTATACGCAGGCAAGGGCTTATCAGACCGTGCTTGACAATTTGGTCAATAACAGGATAATCATTCAGTACGCCCGCAAGCAGTTGGCGACCAAGTATGCCGACATAAAGAAAAACGGCGCCACCAACGAGTTTGAAGAGGCTTTTCTTGCCCATTCGCAAGCCGGCAAAAACAATCTCGCCGCCATCGACTACTCGAAGGGCGAAGTCGATAACTTAAAGCAATATCTTTCCGACTACGAGATAGCAAAAGCCTATTATAACGTCAGAAAGAGCGTCAATTCGCTCATCGATTCTTACGACACCACCGAAGAAGAGACCACCGCTCGCGAAACGGTCAACTACACGGCAAGGACCACTCCTACCGTTGAGCAGCCTGATTACGACGATATGACCGAAGCCGAACTTAAAAACGCTACGCCTTCGGCTCACGATCTTGCGGTCGCGGATCTTACGTTGAACGTAGGCGTCGATTCCATCACCCAGGACAATATGTACGATCTTTACATGGCTGTTTACGAAAAGTACGCCATAGATCTTACCACCATCGCAAGGAGAAAGGCTTTCAGTTCGGTCGTTCAGGCGCTCAAAGACCAAGGTCTTATTTCTTCCAAGGAAACCGGCGCAAAGTACGACGTTAAAGCCGATCAGAACAACGTATTTTCCTATCAGTACTTCTCGGATAGTTTGAAAGCGCAACTTGAAAGCACGCTCGTTCAAAAGTTTGAAAACTCCTTGATAGCGGGCGTTCACGCCACCCTTTCCGACGACGCCGTTTGGGAACAATATAAAATCGATTACGAGAGCCAAAAGGCTACTTACACCAACGACTATTCGGCTTATGAAACGGCTTTGAACAGCGCTTCCGACACTAAATTCGTTCTTTGCAATCCTTTCAAAGAACAAAAGTACGGCTACGTCGCCAACCTTTTGATAGGGTTTACAGCCGAGCAAAGCGCCGAGCTTAGCGACTTCAAGGCAAAAGAAGGCGTTACTCTCGAAGAGATCAAACAGTTCAGACAGGCGCTTGTTTTCGATCTTCTCGCAAGAGATCAACGCGATTCCTGGGTAAATCTCAACTACGGCACTTACGCCGAAAACAAATTCACGTTCGATCAAAAGTATCTGCTTTCCGACCTTGCCGCTTTGAATAGTTACGTCGGCGCGGTCACCGTAAAGGACGAAAACGGCTATACCGAAAAGGATAGCGACGGCGTTGAAGTTACCAAATGGGAATTCACCAAGGTTAAAGCCGACGCGATGTCCTTTGACTCCTTCGTTGCCGATTACCTGTCGCTCGTCGGCATGGAATACAAAAGGTTTGAAAGCGACGATTTCGGCGTCATCGCCGACTTCGACGAGCAGAAGTTGAATGAGTTCAAAGATCTCATCTTCGCTTTCTCCACCGATCCGGGCAGTCTTTCCACCGAATACGGTTATC
Organism: Clostridia bacterium; assembly: GCA_017478765.1. Classification (GTDB taxonomy): domain Bacteria; phylum Bacillota; class Clostridia; order Christensenellales; family Borkfalkiaceae; genus UBA4636. Next base: position 3,309 of record JAFVDA010000051.1, on the reverse strand, counting down.
TCTATTCACCGCTCAAATCCAGCTTCGTCACCGAGTTTACCGACGCGTGCGAACTGGTCGTGGGTGAGGGCGTAGGCGCTTACACCATGGTCATCACCGATTACGGCGTTCACGTTATCGTATGCACCAAGATCGCCGAAGATCCTTACGACGTCTTAAACGACGAGGCTAAATTCAAGTCCGATTTAAGCGACGAAACCACTTTGGCTTACAAATATAGAGAAGTCAAGCGCGACGCCGTTACCGACACCGAGATCTCCAAGGAAGTTTCCAGGTGCGTAAGCGAGTATCATAACGATACGAACAAAGTTAAACTTTACGAAAAGGCGTACGAAGACCTCGTTACCGAAACTTCGGCTAACTGAAAACTATAAAATAACGGCTCGGCTATTCAATGAATAACCGAGCCGTTTTGCTATTAAACTAAAAATTTGTCCGTCTGCCGCGTCTAACAAAAAAAGCGCGGCGGTTTTTATTTGTCGGAATATAGTCCCGCAATGCTCTTTGCGGTTTTTCTTATCTCGTCGGCAAGCGTTTTGGGAGCGATCACTTTTACGTTATTGCCGAACTTGAGTATTTCCCGAACGAGAGTTACGTTGCTCGGCAGTACGGCGGAAGCAAAAAGGTCGCCACCGTCGCGATAAATACTGTCTACGCCCAGCCACTCTTCGATATCACTTCTGATAGAAGCGTCGATTTTGAGTTTTATTTGGGTGCGTCTTTCTTTGCTTGCCCATTCGTCCATGGGTTTGGCGTAAAAGTCGAACGGGCGACGTTCAAAAGTGTCCTGCTCGTTTGCGTATTCTATTCGGCTTATTTTGAATAATCTGAAATCTTCGCGCTCGCGGCAGTAGGCGTATAGATACCAAACCCCCTTTTTGAGCGCCATAAGGTGCGGCTCGACAACCCTGTCCGAAGCGGCGCCGTTCTGGTCTACGTACCTTATTGCGAGCGCGGTTTTTCTTTCGATTGCCTTCATCATAAAGGATAATTTTTCGTTGAAGGCGTCGTCTCTGTTCCAACCGGTGCCGTCGATGATAAGATTTTGCGCCGTGAGATGCACGCTTTCGCCGTGCATTTGCGCGGTCAACTTTTCAATTATGGAAGAGAGTTCTTGGGAAGATTTGAATTGCTTGTTGACCGAATTGAGTACGGACGTCAAAGTGGAAAATTCGCTCGGCGTAAAATATAGGGCGGGGAGCCTGTAACTGTCGGCAATATAGAACCCGCCGCCTTTGCCGCGGTTGACCATGACGGGTATGCCGGCTATCGTCAATTCGTCCATATACCGATAGACCGTCCGCCGAGATATTTCAAACCGCCTTGCGATCTGCCCTGCGGTCAGCGTTCTGTTGGATAATAGTGCTATCAATATTTTTATCAATATTTGGTATTTCATATTAGTTCACCTTTTCGGTAAACATAATATCACACACCGAGTAGTCCCGTCAATACTTTTTTATAACTTGACAGTTGTTGACCTAAAAATCATTTGGCTCTGTCGAGAATGGTCTTGGCTATTTCCTTGGCGCCGTCCTTTAAGTTGAGCGCTCTCATTCGGGCGGAATACTCGGCTTTGTTTTTCCAAAGCGAATTGAGATTCTCTAAAAAACTATCTAAACGCAAATTTTGTTCTTCGAGAGTTTTTGACACTCCTTTTAACTGAAAATACCGAGCGTTTTCCACCTGGTCGCCGCGCGAATTGCCCTTGGGGAGCGGAATAAACAGCGTGGGGATATTTCTTGACAGAAGTTCAAACGCCGAATTCGAGCCGCATCTCGAAACGCAAATATCGCTTATCGAATAAGCTAGAGCCATATCCTTTAAGAATGCAACCTGCCTGTATCCTACCTTATTGACGTTTGTCGTGTGTCCGCTTCCGCATATATGCAATACTTCATACGTTTTCAATATCTCGTTTAGGTTAGATAACAAAAAATCGTTGATACTCTTTGCTCCCTGACTTCCGCCCATGACTAAAAGTACGGGTTTTTTAAGCGGAAGGCAAAACAGTTTTTGCGCTTCAAAGCGTTTGTTGACGAATATTTCGTCGCGAATGGGCGGACCGGTATATATTCCGTTGTCGAGATTTTCGCAAGTCGAAGAAAAACTCGTGCAAACTACGTCGGCTCTTTTTGCCGCTATCCTGTTGGCAAGCCCGAGCGTAAGATCGGATTCGTGAACGACCAGCGGTATTCCGAGTTTTTTTGCGGCGATCGCAACCGGAACGGAGACAAACCCGCCCTTGGAGAACACAACGGACGGGCGGACTGTTTCAAGAATATTTTTTGCTTCCGACACCGCGGTTATCAGTTTGAAAGGTATGGTCAGATTTCGGACGTTAAAACCCCTGATAAGTTTTGTTGTGGTTATGGGCATATACTCCATTATGCATTTGACTGCCTCCCGCTCGGGTCCCGTTTTGGAGCCGACGTATACGAAGCGGTCAAACGCTTTGTTTAAGTAGGGCAAAAGCGACAAACTCGGCAAGCAATGGCCGAGCGTTCCGCCGCCCGTAAAAACTATAGTTCTCATATCTATATATTATGATTTATTTTACAATAAATTTTCCGTTTGGTATTGAAATTGCGGGTTTTTTATAGTACAATATGGGTATGAGTTACGTAATAGGTCTTGACGTGGGTACGACTTCCGTTCGTTCCTGCGCGTACGAAGTTGAAACGGCAAAGTTCGAGATGATCCGTCAAAAGACGGTCGACCAGATATATCCCAAGCCCGACTGGGTGGAAGAGGACGCGGAAGAGATATTTCTCTCAACCTATATGTGTCTTGAAGACGCTATCGACAAGGTTGACGGCGACGTTCTCGCCATATCCATAACCAACATGAGAGAGACGGTCGTATGCTGGGATAAACTTACCGGGAAGCCCCTGTATAACGCCATTATCTGGCAATGCAGGCGCACGCGCGAGTATTGCGAGAACCTTCCCGAAGAAGATAAAAAGACTATATACGACAAGACGGGGCTGGTCGTCGACGCCTACTTTTCGGCAAGCAAGATAAAGTACTTGCTCGATAACGTAAAAAGCGTTCGTGAGGCGCTCAAAGCCGATAGACTGTGCGTCGGCACGGTGGACGCGTTTATTATCTACCGTCTGACGGGCGGCAAGAACTTCGTTACCGACGCCACGAACGCGTCGAGAACCATGCTTTATAACATTCACACGGGCGAGTACGATCAAGAACTTTTGGATATATTCGGCGTGCCGAAAAACATTCTCCCCACCGTTCTCGACAACGACCAAATATTCGGCTATATGCCCGTAAACGACAAGTTTGTGCCGATAG
>JAFVDA010000050.1 GCA_017478765.1 Clostridia bacterium | reverse complement strand
TTTTGTGGTATTTTTAACACACCTTTTGGGATAAAAAGTAAATTGTTTTTTCGGAGTAGGTATGTATTCCATCTCGGCTCTTATAAAGCGACCGCCTTTTGTCGGACGACTAACCGTTTCGGTCGATCCAGACTATAAAAGCATCGTCGGCGACGCGAAAAAGATTTTGATAGTGGCTTCAGACGCCGACTATCTTTTTCTCGGCGCAAGGGTTAAAAAAGCCTTAGAAGAGCAAGGCTATTTTGTTCAGCCGCTATCCCTCGACGGCTTTGACGGTTTGAATGGTATCGCCGAAGATTTTGAAGACTTCGATTGCGTGATAGCGGTAGGCGAACGCCCCGTTTGCGACGGAGTTCGAGCCTGTTTCTTTGCTAAGAAGATGGTGTTCGTTCCGACTTCGCTCGTTTTTTATTACGCGTTTTCACCGCTTATCGTGGCGGGCGAAACTTCGCTTGACCGTTCAAACGCTCCGCTTCCCGCGTCGGTCGTTCTCGATCTGTCCATTATTGAAAAACTGAAGGTCCGCCATATTGCCGACGCTTTTTGTTCGGTGGCGACGTCGGTTTTTTGGCAGTTGGAATTAAAAATGGGCGACGACTTTGCGGACGGCGACAGGAAGATGTGCCTGGACGCTCTCGAACAAGCGGTAAAGGCGATGAACGCAGTCGGACAAAAGCCTTACGAAACTTTAATAAGGTGCCAACTTCTTATGGCGCTTGCGGTAAGCGTTTATCCTGCCGTCGACTATCTTACCGACAGAACGGCGCTCGATGTTTTGGAAAAACTCGTTGAATTGCCTTCAAGCGAAGCGCGGTTTATGCTGGCTCGGGTTCTTACCGATTACTGTTTCGTAACCGTTTCCCAAGACTTATTTGACAACGTGATCGCGCCCGACTATCTGAAAGCCGTTTTTATTTACTGCGATATATATCAAACGGACGCGGACAGGGTTATCGAGCGATTTTGCATTCATTCCGCGAAAGAGTGCGAACGCTTTTTGAAAACCGTTCGGACAAAGGAAAACGTCGAGTTTTGCTCCCGAGCCGAAAAAACCATGAACGGACTTTCGTCGGCGTACAAAACCATTTATAAAGGAAAACAAAAGCGAGCCGCCGCCACGAGTGAGCAACTGTCGCAAGCGATAACGCTCGGCAGCGCCCTATCCAAAGGTTACCTGAAGTATCTTTTCGACTACGGAGTTACGGGCTTGTTGCTCGATATAAAACGATAGGCGTATAAAACTCAAAAACACGGGCTATAATCTCTACCGAGAAATTCGGTGGAGATTTTTTTATGCGAAAAACCATTCTCGTACTTGTCGCGTTTATGCTTATTACGTCGGTCGTAACAAAGCCCACGCCCGTTTTTTACGACGCCGTAGGCGATCTGTCGTTTTGTTTATATCATGCTAGTTCGCTCGGAAAATTCGTAAGCGTATCCCAAACCGACTATAAAAATCCGTTTATCATGAACGGCTCCGTCAAAGGTCAATGCGTAAAAAACGTCGACGCGGCTTACGCCGAGCAAGTGGTTAAAAGGCTTGGCGCCAAGTTGTCGCGCGTTGAGACGCTTGCCGACTGCAAGGTTTTATATTATTACACGGATAAATTGAGCGATTATAAGACTATCGACGGCGACAAGATAAACCTGCAAGTCGTGGAAAAAAACGGCGTATACGCAATGGGAACGCCCATGATTTTTGAAGGATTTTGATTTTTTCGTATAATTAACCGAAATCTTGGCTATAACCAAAATAAAGCAAATTCAGGAGGCAATCTATGAGCAATGAAAACAATAATTTTTGGACTACCAAAGGGATATATCTTATTCTTTTGGTCGTTGCGATAGCCATCGTAACGGTCGCGGTGGTCTTATCTGTCAATTCGCAAGGTTCGGACACAATGGACAACCCCGCAACGACAAGCAATTCGGTCAGTTTAACGCCCGTAAACCCTAATTCAAATTCGACTTCGACAAGTCAATCGACTAAGCCGAGCGATTCGTCAACGGACAGCACGCAGGACTCTACCGTAGACCCCGAGCCGGCTACTTTGCAAATGAGTTTTATCATGCCGGTTGCCGGCGGTAGGATAATCAAGGAATACACCGAAGCGAGCGTGGTGTACAATCAGACTCTCGGCGTGTACGCAGGTCATATGGGCATGGACGTCACGGGGGAAGACTCGGCGGAAGTTTTAGCCGTGTACGACGGCGAGATCACGAGCATAACGAGCAACTATCTCGAAGGCACTACCGTCGTGGTAACGCACGTAAACGGAGTTAAAACCATATATAATTCCATCGAAGTCGACGACGCCCTTTCCGTTGGCGATAAGGTCAAGCAGGGCGACGTTTTAGGCACTATTTCCACCAACAACAGACAGGAGTATAAGGACGGCGCGCACCTTCACTTCGAGGTGGAAGAAGACGGCGTAAAGGTCTCTCCCGCCAAGTATTTTTTAGGCTACGATAAATAAAAAAACCAAAAACGACTATTAACGCATATCGTAAACCGTTCTAAAAATCACCCCTTGACAGTATTATTTAGCAAGAGGTGATTTTTTTTGAGAAGATTTTCGGTTGCCGTTTGTCTTATTATATGCTTTGCCGCCGTCGCCGCGCTTTCGGCGTGTTCGGGCGACGAAAGGACTCGGGCGGAGTACGAGATAAACTGCGTTTACTCTGAAGAAGGCGTTTTATCGGTCGGCGAGACGGTGGAGTTCTCGGCTGAAAAAGACGGACAAAATAGGGCATATTTTAACTTTTATCCGCTCGCAATGACTGAGCAAGCCGAGATAACCCCGCTCGAAAACTCCGACGTTGCGGGAAGCGTCGCCGTCCGTTCCGTAACGGCGGGCGGAAAATCGACGCAATACGAGTTCTCAGGCAATAACGGTTTTATCGTAAACCTTGATAAATCCTATTCGTCAGGTCAGCGCGTAAAGATTTCGATCGACTACGATCTGACGCTCCCGAAAGGCGACAAAAGGCTGTCTATAACCGCAAAAACCGTCAATTTAGGCAATTTTTATCCGATACTTGCCGTGTTCGACGATAAAGGCGAAGCCGTCTTTTGCGACTACTACGGCATAGGCGATCCATTTTATTCGGAAACTGCCGACTATAAGGTGAGCGTAACCGTTCCGTCGGAATATACGGTTGCCGCCTCGTCGTACGCGAGCAGTCTTGACGTCGACGGCGACTTGACAAAATACGAGTACCGTCAGTCAGCCGTAAGAGATTTTGCTATCGTTATGTCGAAAGAATATAACGTAGTCAGTAAAAACGCGGGCGATACGACCGTCAATTACTATTATTACGCCGACCAAACGCCCGAAGAAACCGTCTCTCTTGCGGCGGAAGCGCTGAATTATTTTTCGGATAGGTTCCTTAAATATCCGTTCGATACCTTTTCCGTAGCGCAGGCGACCTTTTCGGAAGGCGGAATGGAGTATCCGCTATCCTGCCTTGTAAGCGACAAACTATCCGTAGAGGGCTATCGCTACGCGCTCGTACACGAGATAGCTCATCAATGGTGGTATTCGCTGGTCGGAAACGATCAGGTGAACGAAAGCTATCTTGACGAGAGCCTTGCCGAATATTCCGCCTATTTGTTTTTTGACGAGCATAACGGTTACGGCTTAACTTCGCAAAATTTTATCGACGAGGCTGTATCGGCTGTCAAACTGTGCGAAAAAATAAACCAAGGTCGAGAGGGTTTTTCTCCCAAGGTCAAGCAAAGCCTTACCGAATACGGCGGCGAATACGTATACGTCAACATGGTGTACAACAAAGGGCTTTTGATGATGGAGTCGGCGGAAAACGTTCTCGGTCGTGAAAAGACGATAAACCGCCTTTCCGCCTACTGCAAAAAATACGCCTATCGTATTGCCGACACCGAGGACTTTTTATCGGCGATGGGTAACTTAAAGCCGATAATCCTATCCTATCTGGAGGGCAAAACCGCGCTGTATCCTTAATAGACGAGAGAAAAATCGACAAAAAAACCCCGTTAAACGCCGCCCGAAAATATTTTTTGAGTTATTAATATATTTTAATAACAAATAACTATTGACAAACGCGTTGAAAAATGATAAAATAATCGGCGATAAACGATATTCGGCGAATGCTTTTCGCCGTTTTGGGAGTACGTTATGAAAAAGTTATTAGCAATATTGTTATCCGTTGCGGTGTGTTCTTTGCTCGCCTTCTCTTTGGTAGGTTGCGCTAAGGAACAATCTTCCGACAACGCGGAAAAGGTCGGTTTTGACTACGAGATAGTCGAGGACGAAGAAAACGGCGACTATGCCGTTTTGAAACAATACACCATCTCCGAAGCCGACGCGAATAAGGTTGCAAATCGCAACTACGCCGATATTATGGTCGATCTGACCGTAAACGAATATAAGGTCGGCGATACCACCTATCCCGTAAGAGAGATTTCCGCATCGGCTTTTGCCAACCAGTTGGTTATAAGAAGCCTCGTTATCGGACCTAACGTTGAAACTATCGGCTCGGCTATACTTTCGGGTTGTTCCAACCTTGAAAAACTCACCGTTCCATTCGTCGGCTCCACCGTTGACGCCGTGAACGAAGCCAAAGTTTTGGGCTATCTTTTCGGAACGGCTTCCTATGACGGCGCGACCGCCAAGACCATGAGTTATAACGCCACCGGAAGTTCGACCTTCTATATCCCCGATTCTTTGAAAGAAGTCACCGTAACGGGCGACGCGCTTTCAAATTACGCCTTCTACGGTCTCGATTTTACCAAAGTCGAGCTGACGGGCAACGTCGAGACAATCGGCAATTACGCCTTCTACGGTATGAATAATCTTACTTCCTATCGAGTCCCGCAAAGCGTTAAGACCATCGGCGACTACGCTTTCGCTTCCTGCTCGAATTTGGCGGAAGTCAATTTCGAGAGCGCGACCGCTTTAACTTCCATCGGCGACCACGCCTTTGAAGGTTGCTCGCTTTTAGGCTACGGCAAGGATAACGTTCTTACCCTTCCCGCAACCGTTACCGAGATAGGTGACTACGCTTTCGCTTCCTGCACTACGCTTTCTTCCGTACAACTTGAAGGAACGGGCGTGACCGTTCTTAACGAATGTGTGTTCTACGGCTGCACGAAGTTATCGAAGGTTACTTTGAATGCCGACACCGAGGCTAAACTTTACGCTTTCGGCAACTGTGACGTACTTCAAAAATTGTACGAACAGGACGAGTTGGGTACGGCTATCACCAACGCCGATACCCTTCGCGGTACGAATAAAGCGTTCAATATACCCGAAGAATTTGTCTCTTAATATGAGTTTTTACGAAAAGCCCGCCTTGATAGGCGGGCTTTTTCAAGTTGTGGCGCCTCGTATAAAGTCTGGTATGGTTTTATTTTCTTTAGGAAGGGCGGGCTTTATAAACAGCAATTGAACTATCCCCAAAGCGGTCATCAGTCCGCCTATTACGTAGTAATAAACGGGGTAGAAGACTATAAACCCCATGGCAATAAGGCTCAACCCGAACAGTATAAACTTTACGCCGTTATTCTTTGCGGTAAGTCCGCGAATAATTCCGCTGAAAAACTTTTGCGGTTTTTCCGTTTCGGGCGGTTGCGTATTTATTCTGCCCTTCAAAAGGTTGTAAATACTCTTTGAAGAAAACAGGGTAACGCCTATTCGGTCGGCAAATAACGCCGCCTCGGCGGTAAAAGCGGCGTTTACGACCGCTATTTTGCTCCTTTCCTTTACGGGCGCGTTGTCTATAAGACGGGCGAGTTCGTTTGCCGAAAGAGATTCGGGATAGAGCGCCAAGATTACGCATAGCCCGCTATCCCCCGCCAAAATATGCATACCGTCAACGCTTGTTCGTATGCCCATATCATTGAAAACCGAGCAAAAAATGCGAAGTTTTTCGTCGAGTGTACATACGTTTAATTTGCGCATAAGAGCAACCGAATTGACGTCGTCGTTGCCGAGAGAAAGGGCGACGCGTCGTTTTATCGCAAATCTGGTTACGAAAAACGAAAAACCGAGCGACAGGCTTATGCCCGCTATCAATGCGGGCGCTACGCTCCATTTGAATGATAAAAAGACGGTAAAAAACGCGAAAAACGAAAAAACGAGAGTAAGCGCTCCGTCGACGACCGACGGTAGATATATAGGTTTCATGGTAAAATTGTTGACGGATAATTTGTATATTATTCTTGCAATGATAGCCGAATATGTGATAAAATTATTATAATAAAGGTCAAGACGGATCAAATAAACTTATTATGAAAAAACTTGGTGTTTTCGGGGGCTCGTTCGATCCCTGTCATATAGAGCACGTTCGTATGGCGCGAGCGGCTCTCAGTGAATTGCAACTCGATAAACTTATCGTCGTGCCGACGGGTATCGCTCCGCACAAGATAGGCGAAGGGGCGCTCGACGGCAATTTGCGGCTGGAAATGCTGCAAAAAGCCTTTATCAACGACCAACGTATAGAGATAAGCGACTACGAAATAAAAAAAGCGGGCGTAAGTTACACCCACCAAACGCTCGATTATTTAGTAAAACTGTATCGTCCCGAGCAAACGTACTTTCTCGTCGGAACGGATATGCTTTCGGACTTTCCCACCTGGAAGGACCCAAAAGCCATTCTCGATATGGCGACTTTGGTGCTTACGCCGAGAGAGGGCGAGCATCTTGATAGAGCCGCCGCCGCGTATCGCGCTTTCTTTACTAAGCCGTTTATAACGCTCGAGCACGTCGGCAAGAACGTGTCGTCAACAAGAATAAGGGCGCTTTCGGCGCTCGAACTCCCGATAGGCGATATGGTCACCAAAGAAGTTGAAGATTATATCGTGTCAAAAGGGCTTTATCAAAGTAAGTTAAGCAAATTCGTCGTCAAAAACCTGCCTATAAAGCGATTAAAGCACACTTACGGAGTTATGGTGCTTGCCGTAACTTACGCAAAAAGGCTCAAAATAAACGCGTGGGAAGCCTTTACCGCGGCAATGCTGCACGACTTGGCTAAGTATCTCGATCCCGCCGATTACCGTTTCTCGCTGCCGAAAGACGTGCCGCAGCCCGTAGTTCATCAATTTTTGGGCGCTTACATAGCCGAAAAGGTGTTGAACGTTAAAAATTCGGACATAATTAATGCTATAAGGTATCATACGACGGGGCGAGCCGATATGAGCATACTCGAAAAGGTGGTATTCCTTGCCGATCTTTTGGAAGAAGGAAGATCTTTTTACGGCGTGGACAAGCTAAGGCAAGCCGTCGATAAAGACTTTGACTCGGGTTTTGAGACGTGCGTTTTTGAACTGTATAAATTTCTGCAATTATCGGGGCAACCCGTGTATTATTTAACAAAGGAGTGTTTCGATCGTTACTGCAAGTAAAATCGAAAGGTCAAAAAAAATGGAAAGCAAAGTTTTAGCCGAAAATATTTGTAAGTATTTATCCGACAAAAAGGCGCACGACGTCGTAAAGATATTCGTCGCAGACAAGACGGTCGTCGCCGATTACTTTATAATAGCCGGCGGAACGTCCACCACGCAGGTCAAGGCGCTATGCGATAATCTGACCGAATACGTCGAAGGTTTGGGCGTGGAAGTGAGAAGGACCGAGGGCGTAGCCGAAGGCAGATGGGCGGTCGTAGATCTCGGGGACGTGATAGTTCACGTGTTTAACGACGAACAAAGACTGTTTTATCATCTCGAAAGAATTTGGGGCGAAGGCGAACGGTTCGAGGGCTGATCGCTTTTATCGCCGCCGCTTTTTGGTAAGGACAATTTTTCCATTTGTCTTTGAGTTAAAAGCGTGCCTTTCAAAACGATGGGATTATCTCTTTCGGGCGCCTGTTCGGCAACGTAGTATACGGGCTGGGCTTTTTTGTGCGGAGCCGATTTGTCGGTTTTTTTGACTTTTACGCCCGAAGTTAATTTCACGAACGCATAAGAGAAAATAAAACACGATGAAAACAGCGCTATTGTCCATACTAAATCGGTTGGAAAATTACTCATAAGGCGATTATACTCGTAATTTTTCCGTCCGTTTTGTCTTATGCGCGGTTATTTTGTTGGAAACGGTCGCATTTAGCGATCGAAGTAAAAAAGGAGCAAGGGAATATGAGTTTATCGGAAGAAAGAACCATGACTAAAATAAACGAAAAGGAAAGCGCGTTTGATACCGATCCCCAAGAAACGGAAGAAAACGTTACTTTGCCGAGCGAGCAAGCAAGCGATAATAACGCCGCACAAACGGAAGAAAACGCCGTTTTGACCGAACCGGAAGATGGCGAACAGCCGACCGAACCCGATAGCGAACAAATCGGCGAACAGCCGACCGAACCAACCGACAAAGAGCAAGACGGAGAAGGGTTTAGCGATGAAAAAACACCGACGGAACAAGAGCCTGAAAACTCGGAAGTCGCCGACCAAGAAAAACCCGCGCCCGACGAAAAGGTTACCGACTGGGCTAAGGTTTTCGGCGTGTCCGTAGACCAGCTTCAAACGGAGTTCAACCGCTATAAAGCCAACAAGTTGTTCCGTAAGATGCGTGTGGATTTGCTTGATAATACGCTCAACAAAGAACAACTTGTCCGCAAACTCGGCGAAGCCGAAGATTTCACTTTCGGCGGCGTAACGCTTTTACCCAACGCCGTTCCGACAGCGGTAAAAAACAATATCGCCATTCCGTACTCGGTGGCGCTATCCTATCCGTACGGAGCCGACGGCTATAACGAAAAGAAGTATATGATCAAGCAAGCGGTCAAAACGCCAGTAAGCGGAATAGAATTGTTCTTTGATAATTTTTCGCTTACCGAAAAGAAAAAATCGGCGCTCGTCAGGGAGTATAAGTGGCTTAAATGGCACGCGCGCCGTCGCAAACTTACCGTTTGCGTGCGCCTTAACGGGCTTACTCCCAACGATATGAAGTTGATAGCGGAAGTTTTGTCAGCCGCAAAGATCGGTAGCGTTAAACTTGTGTCCGAAGATCTTAAAAAAGACGATTTTATCCTGACTTCCTTTTTGGGTTCATATAAGGACGTTTTCAACGTCGTCGTCAGCGGAAATACGGATAAGACGGACGAAGTCATCAACTACTTCGGCATGGGCGTTGAAGCGTTTTCGAGCGCAAACGCCGTAGAACTTGCAAAAAACTTCAAAGCAATGCTCGAAGTTTAATTTTCGTCATAAAAATAACTTAGGAAGAATTGCGTAAAATGAAACGCGTATTAAGATTTATTATTTTGACTTTTGTTTTTGCCGTCGCTTGCCTTGCGGCGTCTTGCGGAATGTTCGAAGTTCCGTCTCACAACGTCAGGTTTTATAACGACGGCGTTTTGTTTTACGAAACCGACGTGCGGTCGGCTTCGCTCATAAGCGAAAAAAAGGTTGCGAGTAAACTGACGCTTACGGACGGCTACGAACTCGTCGGCTTTTACACCGAAGACGGGCAAGAGTTTTCATCTCAATTAAAACTCGAAGGGGATATGGAGTTTTACGCGCTCACCCGCCCCATAACCTATACTATCGAATACGTTCTTCCGGATGGTGTTACCACCGACAACCCGACTACGTACACGGTGGAAACGCCGACCTTCTCGCTTGCGCCGCCCGCGTACAGCGAGAGCGAACAAACATTCGTCGGCTGGTCGACCGAACAAAAACAAACGCCCCAAACAAGCGTGACCATAGAAAAGGGCACGATCGGAAACCTTACCTTCAATGCCAATTTCGAGGACGCAAACAAGTATTATTTATATTTTGAAACGGACGGCGGAACGACCATAGACAGAATGATCGCCGACGACAACGCCTTTGACCTGTCCGAGGCTATCACGGAAAAGGTCGGCTACGAGTTCAAGGGGTGGTACGTCGACCAAAGTTATCTGATTCCCGTGGCGGGAAGTCGATATCTTGCCGTTCAAAATAGTTCCACGCTATACGCGCGTTGGCAGATAATCGAGTACAAAGTTTTCTTTGAAAACTGTTCTCTCGAAGACATTACTTACACCGTTGAAACTCCTACTTTTGCGCTTCCCGTCCCCGACGAGCGCGAAGGGTATACCTTCGTCGGCTTTACCGCGGAAGGAGCGGAAACGCCGATAAAGACGGTGTACGTATACTGCGGCTCCTACGGCGACAAAACTTTTACCGCCGTTTATAAGGTCAACAGTTACGAGATAACTTTTGAAACTTTCGGCGGCAGCCTTGTGGAAAACTTGGTCGCCGATTATGGCTCGGCTATCGAAAAGCCGTCCGATCCGCAAAAGGAAGGCTGCGAGTTTATATGCTGGTGCGTGGACGAACAATGTGAAACGGAGTTTTCATTTACCACGATGCCCGCTAAAAACTTTATCCTGTACGCCAACTGGTATTCGGACAACGATTACCTTTTGAGTTATTCGAGCGCGATCGACGGCGTCGATATAGTCGGCTCGAGAGCGAGCGGAAGCAGTATTATGGCGGGCGACGAAATCACTTTGACTGCGCCCGTAGTTGCGTACGGCGGACTGTTTGCTTACTGGACGGCGGGAACGGGTTACAATCAAACGGTGTATTCCTACGACCCTGCTTTGAGTTTCAAAATGCCCTTCCAAAACCTGACGCTAAAAGCAAATTATGAGCAGGTCACTTCGTTTAAGTATACCGACGACTCAGCCGACCTTAAAATTTGCTCCGGCGAGCTTAAAAAGGTTTTCGGCAATTACGTCGGCGCGGACGATATGTATTTTTCGAGCGGAAACGGCACGTATTTGACCAAAGAATACCTTTCGTCGGTAGGTAGCGGCGTATATTTATTTACGGGGCTTGGTGAAAACGACGACTTCCCGTTTATCGTAGATATCCATCTCGATTCGACAAAAACGCTTACGAGCGTAGCCCTCGATTACGATTTGAATTATCCTGAAGTTACTCTTGTGTTCGACCAAAAGGAAGGTTACGAATACGAGTATTCTTTGAATTCTTCGGAATACGTCGCGTGCGAAAGCGGCTTGATACTTAGTTCTTTCGATAAAACGGCTTCCAACCGAGTTACCGTAAGAAGAGCGGACGACTATTCCGACAACGTTACCTTACGCAAAAACGGCTCGACGTCGGTAAACAGAAGTTACTATAACTCGACTTTCGAGTACGGCGGGGTACGTCACGACTACGTTATCGAGTCGCTCGACGAGTTGACTTGCGCCATGGAATATTTTGCTTTCGTTTTCGTTCCCGATCCCGCTAACCGCTCCGCAAGGCTCAATTACGCAGGCGGTACGGCGAGCATTAAACTATACGTGGAGTCGGCTTTCAAGAACGAACTGTCGGCAAATCTCGACGAGTATGTTCTGACCGTTTTGAACCATAAGGGCGTGCCTTATAGTCCGAGTTATTCTTACGATTTGGATTCGGCTTCAAACCTTTTGACGGTACATTTTTATCTTTCGTCGGCGTCGCTCAACACTTTGAGATCGTCGCAGGAAAAGACGGAGAAAAGCCAAGGTCAGGCGCTGTTATCATACGCCGGCGACCGAGACGACGACTACGATGATTTTAAGATAAACTCCTTTACAAAAACGCAAAATATCCGCTCGATATACGAACTTGAAAATCTTCCGTTCGGCGTAAGACCCACGTTTTTAGATACGTCCTCCACGCAATACGTCGTTTACGAAAAGGCGAAGGCGGCGCTCAAAGAGATAGCGTCCGATAAGATGAGCGATTATCAAAAAGTGGTCGCCATTTACGACTATCTTGCGCTCAACATAACTTACGACCACGTCGTCGCGGAGTTGTCTGGCTCGCTCGGCGGGTACAGTTGTTTTACGACCTTCGGAGCGCTCGTGGAAAACGTAGCCGTGTGCGACGGAATAGCGGGCGCGTTCAGGCTTATGTGCGTTATCGAAGGGATAGAGTGCCAAGAGATCGTCGGCTACGCGCTGACCGATTCGAGCGCGGGCGGGCATGCCTGGAACAAGGTCAAAGTCGGCGGAACCTGGTACGGTGTGGACGCAACCTGGTGTTCGCAAGGCTTGACTTACGACGGTAAGACCGTTTCGATAGTCAGTCATAATAATCTTCTCGTCAATGAAAACGCGCTCTACTTAAACGGTCACCGCGAGAACGCCGTGGCTGTGGACGGCGAATTAGTTGAGTCACCCGTTGAATTTGCGTGCTATGGAGCGATGGATTATTACTCGGTGGAGATATTTACTCAGACCATCACGAGAAACGTTACCCGTTCGCAAATGCTTACAAATTTGTATAATTACGTTCGCTCGGTAGGCGGTAGCATAGTCGAGTTCAAAAACTCGACGGGCAGACCTATCGAATCGCTGCTTGTAAACGCTTCGATAAGAAGGTATACGGCGCTGTTCTCGCTCGGCAACGACAGATACGTTATTATCGTTTGATAACGTCTTTTATAAAAAAAAGTCCGCTCGGCGTTTTTCGCCGAGCGGACTTTTTTTGCTATGATTATAAATTGTTTTCGATAAAATTATGTATCTCGCTTATAAGTATACGTACTTTGTTGTCGCTTGCAAAAGTACTGTTTGCCGCCCATTTCAATCGTCTACCCATTCGATTTCATGTTCAACGTCCCAAAAATTCTTGCCGTCAAATAGTTTAGAACCTAAAAAACATTCTACAACCTCTTTATTTTTACTCATGTCTTTAGTTTCTTCCCATAGACTTAAATTAGTTCCGGGATCAGGATTCATTTGATCAAGCAATAGGGTAAATTTACCATCTTCTACCCAGCCTTGTATAAAATATTTTATATTCTTATAAATAAACCATCTCTCGTCACCAAAATATAACCCATCAACAAATTCGTTTACATCCCCGTTGATCATTTCTAATGCACTCCCTTTAAATACTTTTTGAATTTCATATATTCCTCGTTTGTTAATAGTCTAGCGGGCGTACGCTTAAATTGCTGCGTGTATTCGTGGATATGTAATACGTTTTCATGCCTATTTCCTGTCAGTTTTGGCTCCGGATGATACGCTATTTCATATTTCAGATAGTGTTCTTTATCATAAATACGCAACTCGTGAAACGTTCCGTTCGGCTTGAGTTTAATATATGCTGTACTCGAATGAGCTTCTTCTGGCAAAGAATGTTTACCGTTCAAGCCCTTAAGGATTTTTACTCCACCAATCTTCCCTACAGTTTCATAGCTATACGCTACTTTGTTGCCGCTTGCAAAAGTACCTCTACCGCCCATTTCGATTAACCCTCCTTGATTTAAGATAGTTAATCGCTATAATATTGCCTTGCATTTCTGGAAATGGATCACCGAGATAAATTATGGCTGATGGATTTATACGCTTAACCATGGCGTCAAATCCACGCATGAAGGCAGTTTTGTTTCGCTTGCAGCCTATCATTCCTACGGCTAATATTGACCCGTTTTCAATTCCGTCAAAACAAAACTCGAAACTTGCGGTATCACTCCAACTGACTGTAGGTACGACAGTTATTCCTTTGCTTTGCCAATATGCGCCAACCCACCTGTTGCGGAACACGTTAAAAAGTTGAACCGCTTTAGGCATATCCGCATAAAGGCTGTAATCGGGCGTTAACAAAAACTTGTATTGCGCTAATCTTGTCAAGGACTTGTCATAATTGTAATAAAGTCCTTCCATACGATAGTCGTCAATAAAGAAATGAACGCCTTTTTTCTTGTTCTCGTCGATATCGTTTGTTTTAATGTCCGTATAACAAACCAAATCGACTGTTTTTGTGTCAAGTTCGTTTTTACGGACTATGGGGATATTCCATTTCCCGAACGCATCGAACTCGTTGCGTAAAAAGGTCTGTTTAGACCGTGCTTCGATTGAGTGCATTTTAGCACCTCCTTAAGAAAAATTTCCGCCTTTTCTTGAAAGACAAAAGCAAATATCTTGACATAAAAGGAGGTCTTTGCTAAAATATCGTTGTAGAGTGCTTTTTAAAGCATCAACCGATTAACCTCGACTCAATTGTTGCAGCAATTGTGTTGAGGTTTTTCCTTTATGTTAATATTTTTTGTTGTAGTTTTTCAAATTAACGTCGTTGTCAATATTTGCGGCGTTTTTCAGCAGCAGATTTTGAAACGCCGTAGATTTTCATTATTCTTTTTACGGACATTTTTAAAGTTGCTTCATAAGGCATCATGACTTCTCCCGCAAGAGCCATAACGATCCATTCTAAACTTCTGAACGAATGTATTTCATTTGTTAACCGACGCGAGAAAATCGGCTTAAAACCAACTTTATCAGCAAATATATGCATTATTTCGTGCATGATATGCATTCTGTGACCGCCGATCTTTTTTTCAAATGCGCCCATATAAACCGATTCCTTGATTTGAATAAGATATCCATCTTCGTTTATGTTGCACTGTGCGGGAACGTTAGTCGGCAACTCGCTATCGTATACCACCTCGTAGCGGGCATTATTAAAATTTTCCAACTCAGGTAGCCTGTCCAACAACAGAACAGGATCTATTGGTTGATCCATGGTGAATCCGCACATTGACCGAAACAACTTCGCCAATAATCTTAGTTCAATTCTATTGGTCGACTTGGTTTCGTAATCCATTAAGACCTCTCCTTTTTTAGAAGCTTCATAATGGCTTCTGCTGTGTCGGCGTCAAGGTTTTCAAACGATCTTTGGAAGCTGACGGCAAGTCTTCTTTGCGCGGGTGAAGCAGAATAAAGATTAATTTTCATTTGGTTTTTAGACTCTTCAACGGCAGCAGATAATTCTTTTTGTTCTCTTTCATTTAATTTGTAGTGGTTTATCAATTTAGGTATCCACTCCACGGGAACGTTTTTTTTCCCGCTTTCAACAGAGGAAACAAAAGGTACCGATACTCCAAGTAGTTTTGCTGTGTCACCCATTACCTCGTGAAATCGAACTCTTAATATACGCATAAATTCGCCGTAACTTGTATATGACATATCCTTATTCCTCCTAATGATGACCTAATTATAACATTGTTTAATCTGTTTGTCAACAACTTAATTAATCTTTTTTTGGTTAAAATTTTATTCAATCGTTATTAACATTTCTTCTTGGCTTGCAACTATAAACAACGCCCAAAAGGGCGAATATAGGGTTTTATTAACACTTTTTGTTTCTTTGCAACAAAAAGTCGTTAAACTTGTTGTCGGAGGCTCTGAGCCTCAAAAGTAAATTTTTCGGGAGCCTCTCGGCTTAATTATATATAGATGCCAAAAGTCAACAATATATAATTTAGCGTTCGCTTTGCTCACGCGAGGTGGGTACGACTTAATACGCGTCTAATAAAAAAAGCGTAAAGCAAAATCTTTACGCTTATTTTTTTGGAGCGGATGATGGGAGTCGGACCCGGACATTTTGGCAATGCGCAAGCGCATCGATTGCAAGGCATAGCCTTGCGCCAAAAGTCAACAATATATAGTTTAGCGCTCGCTTTGCTCGCGCGAGGTGGGTCCGACTTAATATGTATCTGATAATAAAAAGCGTAAAGCAAAATCTTTACGCTTATTTTTTTGGAGCGGATGATGGGAGTCGGACCCACCTCTCAAGCTTGGGAAGCTCGCATACTACCGATGTACTACACCCGCAGAAATACTCTATCGTTTTTAAGGCGAAACGTTTTGTCGACTATTGCATTATATAAAATCGCCGCGGGTTTGTCAAGCAAAATGTGTAACTTCGGGCGCAAAGATTATCAATTTGCGCGGTTTTTCGGCGGGTTTTAATAAACGTACTTATTGACAATATATATTATTTAATGTATAATAATAAAAACGACTGAAATGTTTTTAATTTTCAATCGATAAAAAATTCGCTGTTTTTGGTGGTTGTGCAAAGATGAAGGCGACGATAAAACGTTTTTATATTTTTATTCTCGCCGTTATCCTGTCAACTTCCGTTTTTCTTTTTGCGGGTTGCGCAAGCGTCACGGGCGAGTTTTTCGTCTGCGAATTCTTGGGCGCGCCCGTGACCGTTTCGTTTTTATCTCCTGTTTCCGAAAATGAAAAGTCCGATCTCGTCCGCTTGATCGGTAAGGAAGCGGCGCGTATAGACGGGCTTATCTCGACCGAAAATCCTTCGAGCGATATATCTTTATTCAACGCCGCTGACGACGGAGTTGTTAAGGTAGACGAGTTGACCTACTATTTGGCTGAAACGGCTCGAAAAGCCTACCTGTCGACCGACGGCGCATTTGACCCCGCGACCTATAATTTGCTCGACCTTTGGGGGCTTACGCCAAGGTTTTTAAGTTCCGATTACGTCCCCACCGCTCCTTACGACAGGGTTAAAAACCCCAACGGAAGTTTTGATCTTCCCGCCGAGCGATACGTTCGGGCGTTTTCGCTTTTAGCCGATTATTCTACCGTCGCCGTTTACGAGCGGAACGGCGAATATTTTCTTGAAAAAACTATCGCCCCCGTTGAAGTGGACGGCACGGTTTATAGCCAAAAGATAGACCTTGCCGGCGTTGCAAAGGGCTATCTTGCCGATCAAGCAAAAGCCCATATAAACCGACTTGGTATAGCGGGAGTTTTCGTTTCGATCGGCGGAAGCAGTCTTTATTTGGGTAAGACCGACGCTCCTTGGCAACTTGGCATAGTAGACCCTTACTCGCCATACAGGGCGAGTTTTGCCACCGTCGAAGTGTCGGAGACCTGCTGTTCGACGAGCGGCGTTTACGAAAACTGTTATTATCTTGACGGAGTGAGATATCACCACGTCATCGACGGGGAGCAAGGAGTTCCTTCCGATAGCGACGTCGTCAGCGCCACCGTGTTCGGCTCGGGCGCCGAGACCGATATACTTTCCACCGCGGCGATAGTTATGGGCAAGGATAAAGCCGTAGCCTATCTTGAAGGCTTGGGTAAAAAATACGTTATTTTGACCGACGACGACAAGGTGTACACAAATCTTGACTCCATTCGACTGATAAACCAAAGGTTTTCGATTATTGACCAAAAATGAACGATAGGACGGAAAACGTCAAGCAGGCATTTTTTAAGCCCTTTGACCTTATTATATATCTGATCATAGCCGTGGTTATCGCGCTTTCGTTGGCGTTTGCGGCGCCGAAAAACGTCGGCGTACTTGAAGCGAGCGTTCGCGGTGTGGTAGTGCTTACGTACGACTTTTCAAATAAGACCTATTCCGTTCTTGACGGTCAAATCGTGACCGTTTTAAGCGATACCGAGTTCAGAATATCTGTCGGCGACGGCTATAACGTGGTTACGATAGACGCGCAAAATAACGACGCTTACGTTTCCGACTCCGACTGCGCGGGCGGAGAATGTAAAAAGATGAAAGCGTCCTTAGGGTCGATAATCTGTGCGCCGCACGGGTTGGTCGTAAGTTTCAAGGGCGCTTCTTCAGAGCCGAAGGTGGGGTGAGATATGAAATCTATCCTTTCGCCAAAAAGGCTGGCGGCGTTGTCCGTACTGACGGCTTTGTCGCTTATTTCCTTTCTGATCGAAAATCTCATTCCGTCGCCGTTTTTTCTCGGCGCAAGGCTTGGGATCGCCAACGTGTTTGTGACGCTCGTCGTCGTTTGGTATTCTTTACCGGAAGCCTTGATAGTCCTTGTCGCCAAACTTTTACTATCGGCGGCGTTCGTGGGTGTAGGGCAGTTACTCTACGCCGCGCCTGCGGGATTAGTTTCCCTTGTCGTGACTTTCGTTTTGGTAAAAACGTTATCCAAGAGTTTGAGTATAGTTGCGGTAAACGCCCTGTCGGCTGTCGCGCACAACCTGACGCAACTTTTGGTGTTCGCATTAGTTACAAATTCAAACGCTTGGTATTTGGCGCCGTATCTGACGATAGTCGGATTGACAGCTGGCGTTTTGACCGGATCGGCGGTCTATTTTACAGTAAAAATTCTTCCGTCAAAACTTTTGGGGCGGGAAAAGGAGTGATCGATTGTCTATTTTAAGTAGAGCCACGTTTTCGGGCGGAGCGCACGTTCCCGATATGAAGGCTATGTCGAGCGGAAAAGCCATTGAAACGCTGCCAGCGCCAGAGCGAGCGTATATTTCACTTTCGCAACACGTCGGCAAACCGGCTATCCCCATTGTGAGCGAAGGGGAAAAGGTTTTGCGCGGACAGTTGATCGCCAAAGCCGACGGGGCTGTCAGCGCTAATATTTATTCGAGCGTGTCGGGCGTGGTCGAAGAGATAAAGCCCATTTCCAACCACTTGGGGCGGCACACCTATATCGTTATTAGGAACGATTTTCTCGACGAGACCGTTTGGCTTGAGCCTATCGACGATACCGACGGCAACGCCATAGCCGAAAGGGTCAAAGAAGCCGGGCTCGTGGGGCTTGGCGGAGCGGGCTTTCCGAGTTTTATCAAATTAAAGCCCAAGGAACCGATTGATATTCTCCTGATAAATTCCGCGGAGTGCGAACCGTATCTGACGTGCGATTACCGCGTTTTGGTCGAGCATACCGAGCAATTCGTCGTCGGGGCGAGATATCTTTCCAAGGCGCTCGGCGGAGCCAAGATATACGTCGGCGTTGAAGAAAACAAGCCCGACGTTATCAAAACTCTCAGCGAGTACGACGACTTTTTTGTCGTTCCGCTCAAAAAGAAGTATCCGCAGGGCAGCGAGAAACAACTTATCTACGCCTGCACGGGCAGAAAAGTAGGGCTTGGGAAACTTCCGTCGACGACCGGCGTGGTCGTCATGAACGTTCAGACGACAAAAGCCGTTTTCGACGCGGTGAAAC
>JAFVDA010000049.1 GCA_017478765.1 Clostridia bacterium | reverse complement strand
GCCAAACGGCAACCGTAAGAATAGATATAAACAGTCAACAACAGGTCAATAATACCTACGCCGCAAATACCGACGCCAAAGTCGAAGGAAACGGCGCTACCGTATATACCGACACCAACTGGGGCGGTTCGATTATTACCATTAACGCCGGCGCGAAAGTCACCGTTACCGTAACTTACGACAATACGAGAACGCCCACTTTGCTATTCTTCTACTTCGATTCCTGTTTAAGCAACGACGGAGCCGCGCACACGGGCAAGATAGTTTTGTCGAACGCGTACTTCGGCGCCGGTGCGGGACAAGGTCAAGGCGGTCAAGGCGGTCAGACCGAGCCACAGGCAACGCCTTTGGATTTGACCGCGGTCACTATGAGCGGCAATCTCGACGTTTACACCTTGAATAAATCGGGCGGCGAGTTGGAAGCAACTTATACTAACCTTGCGGGCAATTCTTACGCAAATATCAATACGGACGTCGCGAGCCTTGCCGCGGGCAAGACTACGTTTACCGTAACCATCGAGAACAAGGGTAGCCAAACGGCAACCGTAAGAATAGATATAAACAGTCAACAACAGGTCAATAACACCTACGCCGCAAATACCGACGCCAAAGTCGAAGGAAACGGCGCTACCGTATATACCGACACCAACTGGGGCGGTTCGATTATTACCATTAACGCCGGCGCGAAAATCACCGTCACCGTAACTTACGACAATACGAGAACGCCCACATTGCTATTTTTCTACTTCGATTCCTGTTTAAGCAACGACGGAGCCGCGCACACGGGCAGGATAGTTTTGTCGAACGCTAAGTTCAATTAAAAGTCAAAGATCATTCGGCCTGTTGACAAAATAAATAATAAAATCGTTAAATCGATGAATAAGGAGAGAAAGAGATGAAAACAAAAAAACTACCTTTTACGGACGTGGACGTTGAATTCGTATACGTCGACGACCTGATACTGCTCACTACTTCCGTTGCGGACGACAATCCGTACTCGGGCTACGGTGACGACGTTTTGTGGGGTGAAGACTGATTCTTTCAGCCTTCTTACTCGCGTAGAGTAAGAGTTTAAGGAGATAATTATGATAAAATCAACGTCAAAAAATTTGCTTATCGCCCTGCTCGCGGTCGTGGCGGCGTTGTTTACGTCGCTGTCTATAATTGCTTTCGGAGGGTTTAACGCGAACGTTTCCAACAAAGCGTACGCAGAAGATGAAACGCTTACGCTGACTACGACCAAGTATCTCACTTCCACCGACGGCACAAAAACGCTTTTCGTGACCGCTTTTAACCCCGCTTGCATAGACTACGAGAAAGAATACGACTTCGGATACGTGTTTGAAAACGGCGGCGAGGGTATCGACGAGACGGTTGCTGCCGAGCGGGCGTATAAAAAACTTACGCTACAAACGGATAGCGGATCGAAATCGTACACCGCAAAGGATATTTTCGGTACCGCATACGATGATTGGGCGCTTTTCATTTACGAAAAAGCCGTATCATCGAGCGCGACGTACAGTTATCACGCCTACATGGAAGAAGAAAACGGCGTCGCCTGCGAGTTCGTTACCAAGAACGCCACTCAAAGATACGCTTTGACCGTTTACGATACGGACGGCAAACAAAAATTCACTCAATACGTCGGTAAGGTTACCGTCGCGGGGATAGAGAGTAAGTTTGACGGCGACGTCGCGCTCTATACCGACGAAAATCTTACCACCCTTTTGACCGACAGAACTTTGACTGCCGACGCCAACGTTTACGCCCGCGCGGTAACGAGTTTTGATTTGACAAACGTCGCCCCTCAAAAAAATGGCACCGAAAATATATCCGTTACCGAAAAGAGTGGGAACTCAATGAAAGTGCACTTTGAAAACGTTTATAGACAATCTTATAACAACATAGAGATTGCGATACCAGAATCGTACAGAAGTACAAAAAGCATATACACAGTAAATATTACGAACGAAAACGATTTTCAAATATATATTCGAGTCAATATTACGAGCTCAGAAGAAGCGCATAATCATACTTGCGCCATCGGCGCGACGAGCAATGGCTCAAGTGTTTATACGGATGACACATGGGGCGGATCTTTCTTTAACGTATCTGCAAATACAACTATCACGGCGCAAATTTTCTACGATACGAGTCTTGGTCCCGTAGGTATTCAGTTTTTCCCGAACACTTCCATTTCTGACTGGGGTTATGAAACGCAATTTACTGGTAACGTGACATTTTCAAATATGATTTTTGAATCTTCTCCGACTTTTGAGTTGACAGATGTAAAAATCGGAACGACCGAGACAAACGAAACGCTGTATAAAGACGATATAGGAGTTGAAACGCGTAGCGGAAAGGTGTATTACTTTATAAAAGGGTTGGCTCAATATAATTACTCGCGCTATACTGCCGAAGAGGCTAAAGAGGCCGCTCAAACGGCGATAAAGAATTACTATTACTTCGACTTGCAGGAAAACCCGTCGACTTTGAACGGCGGAAGCGTCGCTTGGACTCCGAGAAAAGTCAACGCGCATACCGTCTCCGTAACCGATTACGAAGTTGACGGCGTTACCGCAACGGCAACGTTTGAAATACTCGTCGACGTCACCGATATGGCTGATTACACCTATCAGACGCACTTGAAACCAAACAGCGCCAATACGGGCAGTGCAGGATGGAATGACTTTAAGCCTAATATTGTTGATAAAGATGGTAATTCGATACTCAGCACTTCCGATAAAAATGAATTGGGTGAGGATACTCTCGGTTACGCCAAGTATACTTTGGAATACTATTACTTAAATAACGCAGAAAATCGTTATTACGGTTGTATGGGTTTGAGAGTATCAACCATCAATGTTGATGACGGATACGCAACGATAGTTAAATGGGCTAACAACAGCGAATTTAACGTTGTCAATAGCGCCAACAAGATGTATACCATATCGCATAGCGTGGCTATGGGTAGTTGGCAGAATGTTCAATTTAATCAAATTCCCAGCGATGGCAAACAACTGTTTACTTTTACGATCACGAATAACGGAAGCCAAACTGCCGTGATTAGAATTGACCTTGAAAAGAGTGGCGGCGGTAAGAGCAACCATTATGTCGTTAGTAAGACTATTTCCGACAACGGGGGTACTGTATACGGTCAAGGCGAAGGTTCTAACGGAGAAGGCTATGACGGTGTTTATATCATTATTAACGCCGGTGCCACAATGACCATTACCGTTGATTATTCCGAAACTTCTTTCGGTAATCTTTGCATATTTATTAACTCTATGAGTTACGGAGCAAGCAGCGGTAGCATTACGATCAAGAACTTCATGTTTACAAATAAGGAATAGTTTGATTATCTCTTACTCTACGGTAGGTAGGGGATAGGAAAACTATCGGTTGTTTTCATGGCTGACCGCAAGATATTTTGCGGTCAGCCGTAAACTTGTAAACGACTTACGATAATTTTTGCATCAAGGAGACAGTAAATGGCTACTAAAAAGGCTAAGATCATTCAAACGGTCGTTATGGCGCTTATACTCGTCGTCGTAGTTGCGGCGAACGTGGTGGCGTCGTACTTCGGCGAAATAATAACCGTTTACCTTTACGGATTCGGCAACGATTTTTCTAATCTCGACGCGGTTGTCGGCAACGACACCTGTATGGAGATAGAAGGCGAAGGCGTTGTCCTATTAAGAAACGAAAATTACGCTCTTCCCCTGACCGACGACGAGCGCGATAGCGAAGGATATTTCCCCGTGAGCGTATTCGGATGGGGCGCAACGGACGGGGGCTTTATAACTTCCGGTTCGGGTTCGGGCGGTTCCGCCGAGCGCGGCGCCGGCAAACTGGTCACCTTTTTGAGCGCGCTTGAAGGTCAGCCCGAAATGATAGATTCAGCCGGAAATCAACTGCTTCCCGCGGTAAAGGGCGAGTTCAAATACTATCATCCGCTCATGGATATGTATAAAGCCTACAAGAGCGGGCGAGACGTCGGCGACTACTGGAACGCTGCGTATCCGTTTTTCAATCTCATCGAGCCGTCAGTCGACAAGGTGACCCCGTATATTGCGGGCGCGAAAGAGTTTTCCGATACGGCTATTCTGGTAATATCGAGAGCGGGCGGCGAGAGCCAGGATATACCCCGTATTCAAAAGAAGTTCGATAAAAATCAACCCGACGATACTTCGAGGACCTATTTGCAGATATCTACGGAAGAAGAAGCCGTACTCGGCAAAATAAGAAACAATTTTGCCAAAGTTATAGTCGTCATAAACGCCTGTAACGCGATGGATCTTTCGTTTTTGGAAGAATACGACGTTGACGCCGCAATATCCATAAGCGGGTCCGGTCAGTCGGGCGCGGTAGCGGTTACCAAGATACTGACGGGCGAAATAAACCCTTCCGGCAAGACGGTCGATACATACGCTTACGACCTGTCCACCGCCGCGACCTACGCCAACGCCCCCGATTGCCGCGAAGTAAACGCTTCCACGGGCGGCGAACGTAAATACGTCAACGCAGCCGACAACAATAACAAGGATTGTTATTATATCGACTACGCCGAATCGGTGTATATCGGCTATAAGTGGTACGAGACCGCCGACGCCGAAGGTTTTTGGACGAGCGATTTTGCAAAAACCAAATGGGACGTCAACGGATACGACGACGTAGTTCAGTATCCTTTCGGCTACGGCATGTCTTACAGCGATTTTTCATGGGAAGTTACTTCCGTTTCTCCGAGCGGCGGAGCGATAACCGCCGATACCGAGATAACCTTTAACGTAAAGGTCACCAACCTCGGACCATATCCCGGTAAGGACGTAGTTGAAGTTTACTATCGCCCGCCTTACAGCGGCACGGTGGAAAAGTCGGCTGTCAACCTTGCTACGTTTGCAAAGACCAAACTTCTCGCCGTGAACGAGAGCCAAACGCTTACCCTGTCGTTTAAGGCTTCCGATATGAAGTCTTACGACGCGTATAATTTGAGCGGATCGGTAGGCGCCGACGGCGGTTACGTTTTAGAGCGCGGAAATTACGTCGTGACGGTCAACACGGATTGCCATAACGTCGCCGACGCAGACGGGGCTTCCGTCACCTATTTGGTCGGCGAAAATATCGCTCTCGACGAGAACGACGTCTACAATCGCTTTACGGGCGACGGCGTAACGCAGGGCGACGTTGCGGTGGACGGAAGCGATACGGGCGAAAATATAACGTATCTGACGCGCGCAAACTTCGTCGGGACCTTCCCGACCGTCAGGGCGGCAAGGGCTAAATCGGCGAATATGCCGAGTAACGGCTGGCTTGCGAACGTTAATTATACTCAAACCCCCACGCAGGGCGCAAAAGGCGATCTGAAACTTTATAACGACGACGGAGAACTTAATCTCGACCTTATTTTGGCGCTCGGCAAAGACTACGACCATCCACTTTGGGACGATCTTCTCGACCAGATAACGGTCAACGAACTTTACGGCGTAGTGCAGGGCGCGGGTTTCAGAACCAAGGCGATACCTTCCATCGGTAAACCCGAACACATGGATCTTGACGGACCTTCGGGGCTAAACCAGGAAGTCAATTCCGGCGGATTCAGCG
This sequence comes from Clostridia bacterium, assembly GCA_017478765.1. GTDB lineage: Bacteria > Bacillota > Clostridia > Christensenellales > Borkfalkiaceae > UBA4636. The sequence continues at coordinate 13,158 of JAFVDA010000049.1, read as the reverse complement.
ATACGTTCTGGACGTCTTTCCCCGTTTCCACCGTGCTTGCGCAAAGTTGGAACAAGGAACTGTCCTTTAAGTTCGGCTTGACCGTCGGCTACGAAGCGTACGCCACGGGCGTTGCCGGTTGGTACGCCCCCGCGTGCAATATCCACCGCTCGCCTTTTGACGGAAGAAACTTCGAGTATTATTCCGAAGATCCCGTACTATCCGGCGAAATTTGCGCTCAAACGGTAAAGGGCGCCACCGATAACGGACTTTATTGCTACGTCAAGCACTTTGCCGTCAACGAGACGGAAAACCACCGCGAAGGGCTTTACACCTGGCTCACGGAACAGTCGCTGAGAGAAATTTATCTCCGCTCGTTCGAGATAGTCGTCAAAAAGGGCAAAGCCAACGCCATGATGTCTTCGTTTAACAGGGTGGGCGCCACCTGGGCAGGCGGCAGCCGCGCGCTCTTGACGGGAGTCTTGCGCGACGAATGGGGCTTTAGGGGCAGCGTTCTGACCGATTACGCGCTCGAATGGGAGATGGCTATCATGGACATCAATCAGGGTCTTCGCGCCGGCAACGATATTTGGCTGAACGGACTGCGCACCGATACCATCGGCACGATAAAGGATAGGTCGAGCGCAACGAGCGTAACTCTCGCGAGAAACGCCACCAAAAACGTTCTCTACACCTATTGCAATACCGTTTACGAACAAAACGAATATCTCAAAAACCCCGCCGAAGACAATCCTGCCGCCGCAATTAAGAGTAAGGCGGTAATTGGTCCGAAGGCGTACTGGGTGTGGGCGCTCGTCGCTCTAGACCTATTGACCGCGGCGGGACTCGGGTTCTGGGTGTTTATGCTTTACTTCAAAAAGAAAAAACCCGCTCCTTGCGATAATGGCGAAACCGATGCCCGATAAACCGTTGTAGAGTTTTGTGAGAACTTTTTGAAGATTTTGTGAAAAAACCTTTGACAAACACGCCCTTATAGTGTACTATATATAGGTACAAAAAAGGGCATATTTAGGTTTCGTCTTTTATTCTCATTTTAGGACGAGATTTCAAAAAAGCCCTGATTTTTCAGGGCTTTTTTTATAAGGGAGAGTTTATGAGTTATACGGAAGTTTTGCAAATAGTCCTGCTCGTTTTATGGGGAATATCTTCCCTTGCGGTGCTGCACTATTTGTTTTTCACAATTTTGGGAATATTCAAAAGGAAAAAGTTCCCCAAAGCCGACAAAAAACTGCGTTACGCCATAATGATCGGGGCAAGGAACGAAGAGGCTGTCATAGGTAAACTTATCGACAGCATTAAAAATTCCGACTACCCTGCCGACAAACTGACCGTGTTCGTGCTTGCGCATAATTGTACGGACAAAACCGCCGATATCGCGAGAAGTCACGGCGCCGTCGTCTACGAGTACGATAACCCCGAAGAAAACACTTTGGGCTACGCCTATAAGGCGCTTATCGCTAATATTAACGAAGATTACGGCTATCGGGCTTTCGACGGCATTTTCAGCATTAACGCGGACAATATCATTCCGACCGATTACTTCGATCTGATGAACGACGCGTTCGTCTATTACGGCGCGAAGAACGTCGTCACCTCTTTCCGCAATTCGGGCAATTTCAACGACAACTATATGAGTTCGCTGTACGGCATGTATTTTATTTCCTGCTGTCGCTACGAGATGCGCGGAAGAACGCTTTGCGGCTGTTCGACGCGTATTTCGGGCACGGGCTACGTCTTTCCGTCCGAACTTATCAAGGACGGTTGGGAGTACGTTACGCTGACCGAAGACTGGGAGTTTTCCGCCGATCAGGTGGCGGCGGGCAGAAAGATATACTACTGCGACCAAGCCGAATTTTTCGACGAGCAACCGACTACCGTCAAAATCATGCTTCGCCAACGCTTGCGCTGGGCAAGGGGACACACGATAGTGTTCTTTACGAGATTCAAAAAACTCGTGGCGAGCATTTTCAAGCCAAACGAGAATATGCGCTCAAAAGAGCGGTTTTCCTCTTACGATCTTGCCGTTTCAATAATGCCGCTTGGCGCGATAGGACTTACCATGGGCTTTTTGACCGCCGTCTTGGTGGGGCTTACGCCGCTAATACAGGATAACGGATGGGAGATAGTCAAAAACGCGCTAATCTGGTTCGGCGGCTCGTTCGTCGTAAGTTACGTTTTGACCGCTCTATCGGGCGCGCTTATCTACTTTATTGAAAGAAAGCGTATCCCCAAAGGTTTTTGGCGGCACTTCGCGGCGATACTTTTGTGGCCGTTTTTCCTGCTGCTGACGTGCTTTTTGGATTTTATTTCCCTGTTTACCAAAAACCTTGCCTGGAAGTCCATTCCGCACAAGGGTTCTGAGGCCCTCGCGGACGAAAACGCCAACGCAAAAAATGCGTAAAAACCGATAACGCTCAGTTGGTTTCGGCAAGATAAGAGCCTTGAGTTTGTAAGCGCCAAACCTTCCAAATAAGTAAAAAATTTGACAGTTTAAGTAATCCTATTGATTTTAGGGTTACTTTTTTCTACACATTAGTGTAGAAATAAAGGTTGCGCCAAAGGGTGAAAACATGAAAAAAATCTTTACCGCAGTAATATTATCCGTTTGCGTCTTTGCGCTTTCCGCCTGTTCAAAGGACGTCGATAGCAGGTTTTACGATTTGGTAATAGAAGACTTCGGCGCGGTAACGGGCGTTAAAGAATACGTGGTAAAGGACTCTGTCGACTGCTTTTCTGCCGAGAAGATAACCTACCACGGAAGGTATTATTCCGACAGACAATCGGGCGCCGTATGGATATCTTACACCAACGCCGGGTTTGAAGTCACCTTTTACGGCACGACTTTGGAGGGCGAATTTTTAGCTACCCGCGCCGACGATAACAAGAGTAAACCGTATATAGCCGTTTGCGTGGATAACGACTACGATCCGGATCACGCGACGCCGATAGCGTTTACTTCCTACGGCAAGTATCGAAACGGAAGCAATATCGGCGGCGGAATTTCCAGACATGAACGCGTGGTTTTGGCGCACGGGCTCGAAGAAGGCGAACATACGGTAAGGATATATAAAAGAAGCGAATGTCAAAATTCCCGTTTGGCGCTCGTGTCGGTCGCGTGCGACGGTCGAATACTTCCCGTTTCCGCCCGTCAATTTGGTTTGAAACTGGAATTTTTCGGCGATTCGGTCACTTGCGGCTATGCGGTTGAGTCGGAAGACTATTACGAGAATTTCACCACCCGTACGGAAAACGGAATGAAGACCTACGCAAATTATTGCGCAAACCTTTTGAACGCCGACCTGTCCTGCGTGAGCGCGGGCGGGTATCCGCTGTACAAGTCAATTTATTCCGAGTACAATCACCCGTCGGACGTTCCTTCGATGTTGTCGATGGCGGAATTTGAATATCAGACAAGTTTCGATCACCCTTGGGATAATTCGCTTTTCGTTCCCGACGCGGTAATAATAGCGCTCGGCGCAAACGACGGGAGCGTGTTGTCGAGATTTACGACCGACGAGCAGTACGCTGAATTTTTCAACGGGTTCGAGAGGGCTTATTACGACTTTATCGAAAGGCTTTACGACGTCTATCCGCAAACGCTTATCGTAGTTTCCGACGAAGTTATCCAAATAGACGGTCGGTTTTCTGCGATAGCCGACAAGGTGGTCGCAACCCTTCGGCAACAAGGCAAGAAGATAATAAGGGTAAAACATAACGCATCCGAACTTGCCGTCGACAAGACCATGCCGGGCGCCGGACACCCCAACGCCGAGATGCAACTTATCGCAGGGCACCAACTTGCCGACGCACTTGCCGAATACTTTTCCATTCGGCTGGACGATTCAGATTTTTGGGCTCAATACGGGTTATAATCGCCCGATTTTGAAATAAAACTAAACAAGGAGAAAACTATGAAAAAACGCTTGATTGTGCTTTTACTCGTCGTAGTGATTAGCGCGATGACGTTCGTCGGATGCGACAGCGGCAGCGCTAACAACAACGGCAGACAAAGTTACAACATTAAACCAACCGAGATTGAAGTCAAAGAGGGAGTGGGTCAGGTGGTTTCACTCTGTCAGGACGACGTTGCCGCTTACGTCAACGCCATGAAGGCTATCGAAGTTGAAAACGATTACTGCTTCAATGACCAAGCGGGAGCGGGCGTAGCCGTCAAGGATTACTGGAAGCAAGGTACCAACGTCTCGGGCGGAAACGCAGTCAAACTCACCTGGAAGGCGAGCGCGGCTCCGTACACCGTCAAAGTGTGGGCAAACGGAACGGAAGAAGACGCAACCGTCTATACCGCGAAGAGTGAGAGTTTGCTTCTGATCAATCTGTATATGGCTACCGAGTATAACTGGAGCGTTACCGACGCCAACGGAAACGAACGGGCGGTAAACGGCTTTACCACCGCCGACACCGTGCGCACGTTGTTCACCGGTTACGTCAATAACGTCCGCGATCTCGGCGGCAGAATGACTTCTTCCGGCAAGAGAGTAAAACAAGGCGTTATATACCGCGGCGCGGAAATGAATCTACAAACTTACGTCGACGAAAATTCCGCGAAGCACTATATCAATCTTCGCAGTCTCGAACTGGATATTTTGAATAACGGAGTCAAGATCAAAAACGAACTTGATTTCCGCACGAGCGCCGAAACGCTCGGCATGACCAAATCACCTTTGGGCGATCAGGTTAATTATTATAGCTACCCGATCTCGGCGTATACGGGAATGTTCTGCAAACACTCTTCAAACGGCGCCGATAAGCCGGAAATGCGCGAGTACTATCAAAATATTTTAAGATTGCTCGCCACCGCAAGCGAGGATAACGTCTGTTACTTCCATTGCTGGGGCGGCGCCGATAGAACCGGCACCATCGGATTTTTGGTGAACGGCTTGCTGGGCGTAAGTTATACCGATCTGTTGATCGACTTCGAACTTACCACCTTCTCCAACAACTACCGTTACAGACAGGACGACCCCGCAAATTACAACTATTTTAATTCGATGGTCACCCAACTTATCGAAAACTACAGGCTTTCGCCCGACGAGACCATTTCCACGGTCATCGAGCGCTATATGAAGCAGTGCTTGTACCTGACCGATACGGACATAAACAACTTAAAGACTAATTTGCTTGAAGCGTAAGATAAGGAGAAGATTATGAAAAAGAAATTTTTATTAGCGCTTTCATTGACGCTTGCGGCAAGTATTACGTTCTTGGTCGCGTGCGACGTTGTTTTGAGCGAAAAGCCCGTCGTCGACCTATCCGACGTTGATTGTCCGCAATTTATAGAAAAGACTTTGGTAGACTTTACCGAAAGCGTTGGAAACGTTTTCGAGATTTCCGACGCGAGAACCAACGGCGATCCCTTCGGGGTTTACTGGAACAAAAACAACGTTCAGGTCGATACCGAAAACGGCGTTATGACCGCTTCGATCAGCAAGGCCGAAGAGGTCTATTACGGCGCGGAGATGAAGACCAAAGGCGACTTCGGCGCCATACAGTACGGTTACTTCGGCTGCGTTATGAAGCCGAGTAAAGTAGTCGGAACGGCTTCCACCTTCTTCACCTATACGGGTGATTACGAAGGCAACCCGCACGACGAGATAGATATCGAGTTCTTGGGTAAGGACACTACGAAAGTTCAATTCAACTACTTTTTGAACGACGTCGGCGAACACGAATACTGGTATGATTTGGGCTTTGACGCCGGCGACGACTTCCATCAATACGGCTTTTACTGGGATGAGGAAAAGATCGTCTGGTACGTCGACTATCAACCCGTCTATTGCGTAGCGGGCGCAACGAGCGCAACTCCGCAAAGGGTATACACAAACTTTTGGGCGGGTGAACCTACCAACCAAGGCGTAATGGACTGGATGGGCGAGTTGAACGATGAAGATCTTCCCGCCGCAACGCAATATAAGCAAATAACCGTGGCGTACTTGAACGGCAGGGGCTTGGAAATACCCGAACCCGAATACGTTCCCGCGGAAGAAGAGTTTACTCCGACTTCCGTCACCATCAACGGCGGCGCTACCGATATTTATCACGTTACGACTGACTCGGAAGGCGTCAATACCGTAACCTACGACAGCGTTTTGCCAAAGAGTTATAAAAACGTTTACGGCGACGTTGCCGAACAGGTCAAGTCGGCTCAATACGTTTCGATGAGAATAAAAAACAACGGCGACGATTACGTCAAGGTAAGAGTTGACGTTCAGTCCGAAAAGGTCAATTTAGCAGGCATTAAAGCCATCAACGCCGCCGCTTGGATGAACGGCGAACAGGTTAAGACCGATTTGGTTTACGGCGGATCGTTCTTTGACGTCCAACCGGGCGAAGAAGTGTTCTGCGTGATAAGATATTACGGCATACCGTATAGACTGCTCTACATGCTTGACTCCTGTACGAGAACGGATAAGGAAACCTTTGCCGGCAACGTCAGCATCTTCGGGTTCGGCTATTGCGGTGAAAACGATTACGTCGAACAGTACGTCAATATTAGTTCCAACTACGAACTTTTAAGAACGGGCGAAAGCGTTTTGCTTACCGCCGAAGGTACGAGCGAAGTAACTTGGAGCGTTGAAAACCCGAATATCGTAACCGTCGAAAACGGTCTGGTTACGGCAATAGCCGAAGGCGTTACCACCGTCACCGCCAAGTGCGGAGACGCTAAGGCGGTTTGCACGATAAAGGTCAGCAATTCCGATCCCAAGGAAGAAGAAACTCTCGATATAGTCGCGGACGAGCAGGATTTGGCAAAATTGACTTCCGTCACCAAGACTAACGGCGTTTACGCTACCGAAACCGTCAATACTTACGGCGCATCTTTAGAAGCCGTCGCTTGGTCCCAAGCCGTTCAGTACAATCTTTCGTACCTTAAAACGGGCGAATACAAAGCGACCGCCGACGGATATATCGAATACTTTATAAAGAACGTCGGTCACACTACGCTAAACGACGGTGAAACGATAAACGGCGTGTTCTTGCAACTCTACGACGCAAATTGCTCCGCCAAGGTAGGAACTGAAATCAAGCTTTATAAAAAATATAACTCCGATTGCGCTACCGACGCAGGTAACGGTTGGTACCGCTGGCACATTCCGTTCTCGCTTCTCGGAGTCGGCGAAGGTTCGACCTTCGGCGCGTTCAGATTCAAACTTTACGCAAATATGGACGCTAACGAATACTTCTATCTCGACGGCGTTAAGATTTATGCCGAAGAGGTCGGAGGCTCCGGTGAAGGCGGACAGGGCGGAGGCGAGCAGGGCGAAGAGCCCACCGTCGTAGACCATACGGCGGAAACGCTTGCAATTTGCACCGAAGTCGACGACATTCTGGACGAAGAACATAAAAAGTACGTCAACGCCACCTACGCTTTCGACGAGAACAACCATTACGGCAACGCGGGTAATTCCGCTAACGCGTTGAAGTGGACGGGATGTATAGCCTACGAGAACATGATGTTCTTCGTCAACGCGGAAAAGACAGCCGTAGCCATACAGGACGGCGCTTACGTCGAATTATTCGTTAAAAACGTAGGGCATACTTCCGATTCGACCGCGCTTGCGAGCGGCGTAACGTTAAGACTTTACAACGGAAGCGATTCTACAAAAGTCGACGGCGTGCAGGACGTTAAACTTTATAAATCTTATAACGCGGAAAACCGCGCTGACGCGGGCAACGGCTGGTATTACTACAAACTTCCCTTGACCGCTTTCGGAACTCTCGGCGCTTCGTTTGACAGGATACGTATCGCGACCAACGTGGCTTTCGACTCAGCCGAAGTTATGTATATCGACGGCATGAGAGTGGTTTATCCTTCCGAAGAGGAAGGCGGACAGGGTGAAGAGCCTGTCGGCGTAGACCATACGGCGGAAACGCTTGCCATTTGCCCCGAAGTCGACGACATTCTGGACGACGAACATAAAAAGTACGCTAACGCCACCGTCGCTTACGACGAAGAAAATTATTACGGTGCGTCCGGTAATTCGGTTAGCGCATTCAAATGGACGGGCGTCAAGGCTTACGAAAACGCAATGTTCTTCGTCAACGCCGAAAAAACTCCCATAACCATCACCGCCGACGGGTATATAGAATTATATATTAAGGACATCGGTCACACTTCCGATTCGACCGCACTTGCAAGCGGCATAACGCTAAGACTTTATAACGGGAGCGATTCTACAAAGGTCGACGGCAGCAAGGACGTTAAACTTTATAAATCTTATAACGCCGAAAACCGCGCGGACGCAGGCAACGGCTGGTATTATTATAAGATCCCGCTTTCGGCTCTTGGAACAGTCGGCGCCACGTTCGACAGGATCCGTTTTGCAACCAACGTTGATTTCGATGCCGATGAGATTATGTACATCGACGGCATGAGAGTCGTAACAGGTCAAACGGAAGAGTAAAATATTTATAATAGACTAAAATAAAAACGCCGAGAGCGGTGCTTTGGCACTCTCTCGGCGTTTTACGTTATAATACAAGCGAGAAAACTTGCTTGCAAGGGATTTCGAGCGAAGTATTGCAACGAAGACGGCGATTTTCGCCAGAAAAGCGCAAGGTGACGGTAGTCACCGACAAAACGAAGTTTTGTTACGTTTTAATGTTATTATATATTATTTTTCAGTCCAGCTCAAAAAAGGTCTTTACGACGCCTTTTTCGGTCACGTGCCCCGTTCTATCTACAAAATAGAATTTTACGCCCGCGTTCTTTGCCGCCAGAAAGTCGTTTTGCGCGTCGCCGACGTAAACGGCGTTCTCGGGGCGAACGTTAAGCCTATTCAAGCATAAAAGTATGGGGTCGGGGTTGGGCTTTCGCTTTTTTGTGTCGTCACCCGTGACGTAAAGGTCTATAAGACCGTTCAGTTCGGGATAGATTTTTTGGATTATCTCCATCGCGTCCCGCCGCCTGTTGGTTATAACGGCTATCTTTTTGCCGTTTTGCTTTAACAGTCTGAAATATTCAAGAACGTCGGGGTATAGGGTTACGCTTGTAAAAGTGTCTTCGATGGCTCGATTAAAAGCCGACATAAAGCGGTCGTAAGTCTCGCTCGAACCTTGGGGAAAAAGTCCGTAAAATGTAGTTTCGATGGGCATGCCAAGGTGAAGATATATCTCTTCTTCGGGGAACGTCTTCCCGACGGCTCGGTAAGCCCTTCGATATATCTCCATGGACGCGGAAACGGTGTCCGCCATTGTCAAATCAAAATCAAAAGAATATAAATCGTATTTCATAAGCAAATGAATTCACGATTTTTCTTTTTCAAAGAAAAATCCGTGAGGACTTGTTGTCGTAAAACGCTTAACGGCGAGAGTGAATCCCGCCTTGCGTTTTTCGGCTTAATTATATAAAGTGTATTCACGAAAAATCTTCTTAACGAAGATTATTCCGCGAGGACTTGTTGTCGTAAAGCGACTTAACTTAAAGTGGAGAGTGGAAAGTTGAAAGTTGAAATAAGGATACGAAAATTATATAATAATTTGTTTATTATTTCCGACTTTTTAACTAACCGCTCACTAAATTCAAATACAAACAAAGACAATATATTATTAAAGTTGATGTTTTGTAGAAAAGTTTATTTTTGCGACAGCATATATAATATGCCCGACCGCAATTCCACTCTCCACTTTCAACTTAATTCACGGAAAAATCTTTTAACAAAGATTTTTTCGTTAGAAAGGTTACATTTTTCCGCAAGCGTTTTGTGTAATAATTACACATTTACTAATTACAAAATGAGTAAAAATTACACATTTAGCGTTATAAAAATGAGTAAAAACTACTCATTTTGTGTTTTTGCTTAATCTCGGAACGTTCTCGGTGCGCCGCAGTTGGGGCATTTTTTGCCTTCAAAAAGGCTTCCGCAGTATTCGCAAACGTTGGTTTTCGTGTCGTCGCCGTAATCTATCACGCCGTCGGGTACGATACAGGCTCGGTTGCCGAGAACCTTTATCTGAAACCCGTGGCTTTTGCGGAATATTTCCACTTTGTTATATGGGAACACTTCCGAAGTCGTTTGCAATATGCGTTTGCCCTGTTCGTTGGTGAAAGAAAACGTTACCCTGTAATACGTCACCTTATTGCTCTCAAACGCCGCCGTATCCGATTGATAATGACCTATGCCGTCCTTACCTTTCATAAGTAGCGCAACGTCCGACACGGCTTTAATAACGTTGATCAGTCCTATCGTGAAAACCGTAAGCCCTATCAGTATAAATATGAGAAATAATCCGACCGGCGGACGATCTTCCGCCTCGGACAATAAAAGTATTGCAAGCGGTATTCCGCCGAAACCCGCGCCCCAGATCATCAAGAACCAAGTGTTGGAAGAATTGAGCCTTTTTAGGGCTTTCAGCCCGTTTTCGGCTTGCGGGTGAGCGCTTTTTGACACAATTATCTTTATAACGATAAACGCGGCGATAAGCACCGCTACGACGGCGACCATTATCACTAACGGGTCGACGGCGGAATTTTTAGCAAGAATCAGATTTATCATAACGTGTTTGTCGCTCCTTAACGGACATATTATATCACTTTGACGGCGTATCTGTCCATTTTCTAACGGCAAAAGCGGAAAAACCTATAAAATCTTTTATTTTACGGGCAAAAATTTCAAAAAACGTATTGACTATTGCTTTTCACTTTGGTAGAATAAACCAAACGGCGGCGGGAAAAAACAACGTCAAATTCGGCGGATTTTCGCGCTGCGCGAAAAGAGGGAGAGTTTTTTACAAATGAAAAAATTGGATATTCGAGGCGAACTCGAAAGGCGGAAGTATCACGTCACCAACAGGTTTTATTACTGGATCTACAGAACGCTGATGAGCTTCCCCGCAATGAAGTTCCACGCAAAGTACACTCGCGAAGTCGACTTAAAACGCGAAAAAGGTCCGTGTTTTGTTATCTTTAATCACCTATCGAGGATAGACCACAATTACGTTATGACCGCGTGCTACCCTAAAAGGCTCAACATGCTCGCCGGATACAGCGAATTTTTCCGTTCGCATCTTCATACCGTATTCAAAATGAACAACGTTCTGCCCAAGAAGAATTATTCGCGCGATGTTCTCGGTACAAAGGCGATAATGTCAATAATAAAGCAGGGCGGAAGCGTCACCTTTGCGCCCGAAGGGCTTGCCACCAACGACGGCATGAATAAGCCTATCGTTCCCGGCACGGGCGGTATGCTCAAAAAATTCGGCGTGCCCGTCTATTTTTGCGAGCTTCGCGGACAGTATCTTCAAAACACCAAGGTCTGTCTTGACGTAAGGAGCGGAAAGACCTTCGCGACCACCAAACTTTTATTCTCGGCGGAAGACCTTAAAACCCTTACCGTCGAAGAGATCGATCAAAAGATAAACGAGGCGTTCCGTCACGACGAGTACGCCTGGCAAAAGGAAAAACATATCCGTTGGAAGACCAACGGCAGATCGTGCGAGCGTCTTGACGGGCTTTTGTTCCGCTGCCCAAAGTGCGGCGAGTACTTCAAAATGAAGGGCGAGGGCGACAAAATTGAGTGTTTGAACTGCGGCAACGGCGCCACCGTCGACGATTATTACGATTTTCACCCATTCGACGGCAGCGTTATTCCCTTTGAAACTCAATCGGAATGGGCTCGCTGGGAGCGCGCGCAGATAATCAAGGAAATACGAAAAGACCAAAATTATCGCTACGTCGAGCGAGTAAAGATAGGCAGGCTCCCCAACGACAGGTACATGAAGGACCTTAAAACTTCCGAAATAGTCGGCGAGGGGACGCTTACTATCGACCACACGGGAATGAGTTACGAGGACGACGCGGATAAAACGCTCAACTTCTTCCTTGATTATACCAAGTTATACACGCTGATAACAGAAGTCGATTCGTCCTTTTTCAATCTGTACGTCGACGGCGAGTATACCGACGTGTTCCCGCAAGAACACCATTCGGCGATTATGATCACCTATCTCGTGGAAGAAATGCACCGTTTGCACGTCAATTATTATAAAAACTTCCCTTGGTTCGATTATATGTACGAGGACGAGGCGGAAGGCGGTCAGGGTGAACAAACCCTCCCCGTTTCGGAAAAATAGTCGATGATCGACCTATATAAGCATTTTCAAAATAAGCCCCTTTGCGTTAGAATCGCAAAGGGGCAATGTTTTTATTATAGCTTTGTCTGATTATTTGTTTGGCGTTTTTTGCCGATTGAAAAGATTTGTTTTTTTTCGCTCGCTTTCGGGTTCGACCCCCTGTAGGGTTTATAAGAAACACCCCATCATCTCAAAAGAGAAGATGGGGAATTTGGTACGTCCGTCGGGAGTCGAACAGACGTTTTGACCAACCGAAAACGGTTGGGGTTGCCCTGATAGGGCAACAGTCAAAAGTCAAAAATAATATAACTTGGCTCGCTTCACGCTCGCTTTCGGGTTCGACCCCCTGTAAGGTTTATATGAAATACCCCATCATCTCAAAAGAGAAGATAGGGTATTTGGTACGTCCGTCGGGAGTCGAACCCGAATCAGTCGCGTCGGAGGCGACCGTTTTATCCATTAGACTACGGGCGCAAATAAATTGTAATAAGATTTTATCACTTTGCCGTCCTTTTGTAAAGCAAAAGCCCCGATTTGTTTTTTATTTGTTTGTAAAGCCTTCTATATATTATATAATATGAAATGAACACCGTATGACCTAAGGGATTGTAGTTGTTTATGGTATCTTGCGGGGTGTAAAAAGCAACCGTTTAACTAAGGTCAAATAGTTTTTCAATAATTCATCTCAAACAAAAAAGAGACAATTGTGTTTTTCACGCGGACGAAAACACAAGATATTGTGGGCGTTTTGAAAAATTAAAAAAATTTCAAAAAAAAGTTAAAAAAAGACAAAAAACCTTAAAAAAATCGTTGACATTTTTCTTAAAATGTAGTTTAATAGGTGTACTTCCGATAACGAAGGTCAACCAAATCGTTCAACCGAAAGGGCGTAGGAAACGTCGTCAAATAGGGCGAATAGATTGTGAAAAATTATTTCAAAAATATTTCAAATTTTTTTGAAAAACTTTTGAAAATCAGTTGACATAATAAATTCGTTATGGTATGATTAGTAGGCTGTCACACAAAAAGGCAGCACTCATTGAGCCGATGCTCAATCAATTTGTAGAT
>JAFVDA010000048.1 GCA_017478765.1 Clostridia bacterium | reverse complement strand
AAACGTCATTATGGGCGATATAACCTTAAAGGCAAGATGGACTTTGGACGACGAATTCTTTGCCGTCAAGCAAAACGCTTCCGTCCGCGCGGAAGATACTACCATTCGCGCAATGTCCTTCAATATTCTTTGCGACGACTATAACAATAAGCCTGCGGTCGCTCCGCGCGTACCGGGCGTGGTAAACACCATTTTGAGATATATGCCCGACGTTATTGGCTTGCAGGAGTGCGACGACCAGTGGTACGCCGCTCTTGCCGCAGATTCGTCGCTCAGCGCCAAGTTTAAGTTTATCAATTACGATTCAACCGCCCAAAACAAGGTTACCTACGGTTCGACAAAGTACACCAACTATTCCACTATAATGTACAATAAGGACGTTTTGGAACTGGTCGAGTGGACGCAACAGCTTCACAACCCGCCTTGCGGAAACTATAACTGCCGCGTCTTTACCATTGCGGTATTCAGAATCAAACAGAGCGGCAAACTGTTCATATTCACGAGTACTCACCTTGCGCTAAGCGTCGACGAAAGGGTCGATCAGGTAAACAATATGAAATCCGTCATCGATCAATGGAAGGCTAAATACCCCGACGTACCCTTCATGATGAGCGGCGACTACAACGCCAACGAAAGCGAGATATCCATCATCAACCTTATGAGCCAAAACGATCTTTTCGACAGTAAGAACGCTAAGGTCAAGGGCACGGTTTGCAGAACCGGACACATCAGCAACGGTATGCTCACCGTTTCAAGGGATCCTGCCATTCCTTCGCATTGGATACTCGGCCGCGCGTCGGTAACGTCCAAAAACCTTACCACGATAGAGTGCATCGACCACATCTTGTTGTCTAACGGCGTCGAGTCGTTGTATTACGACACCATTCACGACTCCGAAGCGTTGGATACTTCCGACCACATGCCCATCTATTGCGACGTTAAGTTTTAATCGACGTCAATACTAAATTAACCCAAACGGGCTTTCGCTTTTTTGCGGAAGCCCGTTTAACTTGTTTAAGAAAGTTTTTTCTATATATTTTTCAAATTCGCTCTTCAAAAAGCGAATAATTATAAGTTGCTGCGCAACGATGATAACTCGGCTAAAGCCTCTAATTATAACAAATTCTTGCGAATTTGAATTCTCCGCCAAACAAAAAAGCAGTACCGCAAAGGTACTACTTTTTTGTTTGGCGGAAAAAGAATAATACGAACTCCGAATTGTTCTCGGTGTTCGTATTATTCCCATCTGGCGGGCTTGTAGTTTATAGCACCGATAACGTAATTGCAAATATCGGTGATAAGTTCTTGTTTGTTGCTCAACATATTGACTGCCTGCATTAAACGTTTACATAATGATTATACAACATAATTTGTCGTTTTCTTTTTATTTTCGGCAAAAAACTCTTCTTCCTCGGCAATTGTCGCCCAAAAAGCGACAAATAAAACGGAGACCTTTTCAAGCCTCCGCAAATAATCGAGCGTTTATTAAATCTTGGTTTTTTTAAGACTTTACTCATTTTCGTCGGCTTTGGAGATGACCTTCTTCTGCCGGGACTTCTTGCCGCATTTGGGGCACTTCATATAGCGAGTGCGGGATAAGTGCATAGCCATCGTGACCGCGCCGTAGGTAGGAACGTATCTGTGCCCGCATTTGGCGCATTCGTAGTAACCGGCGACCTGTTCTATTTTCAAGCCGAAGATCATAGCAACGATAAACTGCACGAACCCGACGATAACCATGACTGCAAACGTCCAGCCTTCGCCGCCTAAATCCGGGGAGATTTGAACGAGGGTTCAACTCTCCGCTCCGCCGTAGATGTTATGATAATTGACTTAACCTATCGAATAATAAGTGCATTTTGCGTTTACGGACCGGACGTTTGAATAACTCTTCAAAGTACTTTCTATTTCCCGTTTGCAAAGGCTTGCCATTAAGTTCACGTCCCCGCCCGAAACGGCGTTACGGCTGCCGGCGGAAGAATAAACGTTAATTCTGAAAGACACTTCGTACTTTCCGCCGACCTCGTAAATGTTGCAGGACGTGACGTTTGCTTTCGTTGCGCCGGCCGAAACGAATATTCTGCACAATTGGCTTTCGAGCGTGCGCGTTGACGGCGCAGAGCTTCCACCGCCCCAGCCGCCTGAACCGCCGCTATATGACGAACTGTCGGATTTGATATCCAAAAAGTCCCTTATGCCCATAAAGAACATAACGGGCATCGTTAAAAAACCTAATAAAAGCGGCAACATATACAACGGCAAGCCGTACTTCGAGAAGAGTTTAGAAACGAGATAAAGTATCAGAGTTAAAACGAGCGTTCCGCCGAAACACACGACGGGTAGCAGATATTTCGCAAAGAAGGACTCAAAGCAGAATTTTCTATGCAAAAAGCCTCCGAAGATAAACGCCGCCACCGCCGCCGGAAGAGCCGCGCCGATATAAGTCTTAAAGCCTTCGTCATTGTAGAAAAACTTGTTAAAATCCCCGCCGTTCATTATTATGCCCATCGTGCCGCCTATTGCAAAGACCGCCGCGAGCGACCAGAAAAACCGCAGCCAACGCGGGTGTTCGACGTCAATCGTTATATCGCTCGTGTCTTTATCGATAAATCCGTAATAAAGCCCGGTGCAAACTGCCCAGCCGCCACCGCCCATTACGATGAAGATAAGCCCCGACATAGAATCGTCACCGCTTGCGCCGGCCTGCGTATTCACGCCAAGGTCTAACCCAAGCGCAAAAAACAGACCTATAACTATCCCCAGCGGAACAAGAGCAAAACCTATGCATTTTAATACGTGTAAAAACTTTTTCATAGTTCACCTGAAAGACGCTTTTGCCTTGCGGCAACGCACTCGGCAAAAACGTATCGTTTTGTATACATTAATATAAAATATCGCTTCTGTATGCAATAACCATATCACATACGATACTACCTGTCAAGTGATAATACAGGATAATTTTATAAAAATTTCAAGAAAGTAAAAAAACGTAAAAAATCTCTTTTTTTACGCGCGAGTAAAATATTGTTGAAATATTGTTGAAAAGGAGAACACTATGAAATTTTTAAGAAAAACCACCCTTTTTATTTTGATCGCTTGTTTTGAAACGGCGTTTACGTCGTTACTTGCCGCCTGCGATATGCCGACGGGAAACAGCGGCTCAAAAACGTCTTCAAGCGCGACGGCAGTAGCCGGTAGTTATTCCAAAACGGGCTTTCGCAAAAAAGCGGAAGCCCGTTTAACTTGTTTAAGAAAGATTTTTCTATATAATTTTCAAATTCGCTCTTCAAAAAGCGAATAATTATAAGTTGCTTCGCAACAATGATAACTCGGCTAAAGCCTCGAATTATAACAAATTCTTGCGAATTTGAATTCTCCGCCTAACAAAAAAAGCAGTACCGCAAAGGTACTACTTTTTTGTTTGGCGGAGAGGACAGGATTCGAACCTGCGGTACGTTTCCGTACACAACATTTCCAATGTTGCACCATCGACCACTCAGACACCTCTCCGTACAGTCGATCAACTTTTTCAAGCCTTATCATTATATAAAACAACCGACCGTTTGTCAACTGTTTTTCCTTCATTTTGGTTGACTTTTATTTTTGACGATAATATTGAACTATTTTTCATATTTTATCGCAAAACCTTTGACATTACGCTGATGCCGAGCGTATAATAAAAGCAGTTGAACAATTATTCAACTGTTTCATTGTATATTTACTAAAAACGAAGGAGTTTGAACGATGGATAAAGTCTCTTGTGAAGCCGTAGAAGCCCGCGACCAAAGAATTATCGCGCTTGTCGAAAAGAACATGCCGTCGGACGATCTTTTGATAGAGATAGCCGAACTATTCAAGGTTTTCGGGGATTCCACGAGAACACGGATAATATCTGCGCTTACCTACTGCGAACTGTGCGTTGACGAACTTGCGGAATCATTGAAGATGACAAAGTCTGCGGTATCTCACCAACTGCGCATTTTGCGGCAAATGAAGATAGTCAAGCGTCGGCGTGACGGCAAGGAAGCCTATTATTCGCTTGACGACGAACATATCGTCAAAATATATCAACTTGCAAAGGAGCATCTTACCGAATAATTATGAAAGCGATGGCGTTTATCAAAGAAAAATTCGATCTTATTAAGGTTATTATCACAGCCGTTGCGCTGATTACGGTGACCGCAATATTTCACTTCGTAACTCCAAGCGACACGGCGCGGCTTTTAACCTATCTACTTATCTATATTTTTATTTCATACGAAAACTTTTTCGAGTGTATCGAAAAGCTTATAAAGCAACCGTTCAACGAGAACTTTTTGATGCTCGTTGCCACCGTCGGGGCTTTCGTGCTCGGCGAATATGTCGAAGCGGTGCTCGTAATGCTACTATATTCCATCGGCGAACTTTTTGAAGAGTACGCCGAAGAAAGGAGTGAAAACGCCATAGTCGCGCTTACCGAACTTATGCCCGAGCACGCCGCCGTAAAGCAAGGTGACGAGATAATCGAAAAGAAGGTCGACCAAGTTGAGGTCGGAGATCTGCTATATCTAAAGGCGGGCGACAGGGTGGTTTGCGACGGCGTCGTCGTTCGCGGTAACTGCTCGATAAACGATAGCATGCTGACGGGGGAAAGCGCCCTAAAAAGCGTATCCGTCGGCGACGAGATAATGAGCGGAACGGTAGTTGAAAGCGGGGTTTTGCTGGTCAGAGTGACGGCAACGTCCAACCAATCGAGCGCAAGCAAGATAATCAAACTGGTTACCGAACAGTCGGAAAAGAAAGCGCAGGGCGAAAAGTTTATAAGAAAGTTTGCAAAGATCTATACGCCCATCGTGATAGTTGCCGCCGTGCTTGTAGCGACCGTGCCGCTTATATTCGGTCAGCCGTTTTCCGAATGGTTTAAGCGGGCGCTTAACTTACTCGTCATATCCTGCCCGTGCGCGCTCGTTATATCCGTTCCGCTCGCATATTTTGCGGGGATCGGCAACGCATTCAAGCGCGGAATAATCGTCAAAGGCGGAATTACTTTAGAGCGCGCTTCCAAGATAAACAAAGTGGTTTTCGATAAGACGGGCACGCTCACTTACGGTCGTTTCAGAATACTTGACGTTCTATCCGTCGGAGACGAGTCGGAAGTTATGAAGATAGCGGCGTCAATGGAGCGGTATTCCAACCACCCCATAGCGGTTGCGATTTTAAGCGGATACCAAGGCGAATACTACGACGACCTGAATACGCAAGAAATAGCCGGGCAAGGCATACTTTCAAAGGGTGAGAACGCCTTTGCCGTCGGTAATGCAAAACTGATGAGCGCGATAGGCGTTTCGGCGCCCGAGATAAACGAGATAGGAACGGTCGTTTACGTTGCTAAAAACGGCGAGTACCTTGGCGCCATCGTCATCGGCGACAGCGTAAAAGATTGCGCCGCCCAAGTTATAAGCGGACTCTATGAAAAAAATTATTCGGTTGCAATGCTGACGGGTGATAACGGAGCGACCGCGCAGGCGGTAGCCGAGCAACTCGGAATAACCGATTATAACCATTCGTTACTTCCCGAGGACAAACAAAAGTTGATCGAGACGTATAAGAAAACCGCAAACGTTGCGTTTGTCGGCGACGGCATTAACGACGCGCCCAGCCTTGCGTCCAGCCATCTTGCGGTCGCAATGGGCAGCGGAACGGACGTTGCGAGCCTTTGTTCGGACGTAATTCTGACCGACGACGATCTCAAAAAACTGCCCGTTCTGTTTGCTTTATCCAAAAAGACGCAGCGTATAGTCAAAGAAAACGTGGTGTTTTCCATTTCGGTCAAGGTGGCGGCGTTGGTGCTGAGCGTGCTCGGATTTGCGCCCATGTGGCTGGCGATACTCTCCGACGTAGGCGTTATGGCGCTCGCAACCCTTAATTCTATGAGATTATTGAAGTAATTTGCGCGTAATAATTTGCAAAAGTGCGATTGGTTTGATATAATTTTGTCGATGAATTTGTTTTTTGATCTCGAATGCGCAAATTGCTACAACCACGTTGCCAAGATTTGCGAGTTCGGCTACGTTCTGACGGACGACAAACTTAATATAATCGCAAAGGAAAACCTTATCGTAAATCCCATGTCGCCGTTCAACACGTACGGCTTTAAGATGGCGGGGCTTTCGCTTGCGTACGAGCCAAATTATTATAAGAAGTTTCCGCCGCTTCCCCACTACTTTGAAAAGATAAAGTCGCTTTTAACCGATAGTGAGATAAACGTTTTCGGATACTCCACCGAATACGACGCAGGCTATATCGCATCCGATTTTGAAAGAAACGGCCTGCCGCATATAAACTTCAGATTCGTGGACGTTTTGAAACTTTTTCGCGAATACTTGGGGCGAACGGAAAAACTTGCGCTTGACGTTTTATATTCCGAGTGCGCCGAGCAGGGTGAACTAACCCATCACGAAGCGCTCAACGACGCGTTGATGACTTTGGAGTGCTATAAGTACTTTTTGAAGCTTTCGGGGTTAAAGCACGGCAAAGTGATTGCCGCTTGCCCGCTTGCTGTCGGCGAACTGTACGAAGGCAGGGTGGTCGGTGACGGAACTATCTTCCACTACACCAAGAACAATCGTATGACGGCTACCAACGCGGGTATATTGAAAGACTTTTTGAAGAGCATCAACCAAAAAGCGCGCGTCGAGAACGTTGCAGGCAAGACCTTTT
>JAFVDA010000047.1 GCA_017478765.1 Clostridia bacterium | reverse complement strand
GCACCCGTTGTTCCCGTATACATAAAAAAGCGCAAGCATTGGTATCAAAGAACGTACGTGTACATCGGCGAAAGGATAGCTTTGCCGAGAGTCGGCGCCATGCCGAAAATGTCGGAACTTAAAACTTTCGACGACTTGATAAATCAAAAAATCAACCAAATGAGCGATTTATAATTATGGATAGACAGGAAATTTTAACAGCGCTTATAGAGATCGTGGCGGGAATAAAAGAAAAACCTATCGATGATTTTCGGTTTGTGACCGAGCAAACAAAAATAGTGGAAGATCTCGGATTAAACTCGATAGGCGTTTTGTACGTCGTTTTGGGAATAGAAGATAGGTTCGGCGTTGAGATGCGCGACCTTAAATTTGAAAACTTCCTGACGGTCGGATCCGTTCTCGACTATATCGAAGAGAACGCCTGATAAAATAATTTTCGGTGGAACAATGATTGATCTTTTCAGCGTTCGGCAGGTCAGGCTTGCCGAGCAAAGAGCGATTTATTCGGGCGAGAGCGTTCTGACGCTAATGGACAAGGCAGGTCGGGGCGTTTTTGAGCAAGTATCGACGCTTGACTATCCGTCGGTCGTGATTTTCGCAGGTAGCGGAAATAACGGCGGCGACGGCTACGCGCTTGCGTATTATTTGAAAAAGAACGATAAAAACGTATTCGTCGTTTGCGTCGATGAGCCTAAGACGGCTGCAGCCCTAAAATACAGGCGTCTTTTTGAAGATGAAGGCGGTAGGGTTTTATCGTTATCGGAGAATTTTTCGCTCGACAAATGCCTTATAGTCGATTGTATTTTCGGCGTAGGTTTTCGAGATAGTGTTGAGTTTAACGCAAAAAAAGCCGTTGAACTTATCAACGATAGCAAAAATCATACTAATTTCGTCGTGTCGGTCGACGTTCCGAGCGGAGTAAACGGCGATAACGGGTTAGCTCAAACGGCAGTCAACGCCGATTTGACTCTGACCATAGGTTGCTATAAAGTCGGATTATTCTTGAACGACGCCGTCGACCATACGGGTATAGTCAAAGTCGTGGATATAGGTTTAAGAGCCGAAGAGCCGACCGCTATACTACTTGAAGAAGGGGATTTTAACAGCGTACTCCAAATTAGACGCCCTTCGTCTTATAAAAATCAATACGGCGTAGTCGGCGTATTCGGCGGCAGTAAAAGGTATTCGGGAGCAGTTAAACTTGCGGCAATGGCGCAGGCGGCGGTGTATTCCGGGTGCGGAATTTCAAGGCTTATTTGCCCCGATAACTTATCGTCTTCGGTGACGCCGTATATTCTTGAAAGCACGCTTTATCCCGTCGCTTCCGACGGCGAGTCAGCCGTCTTTGACCAAAAGAGTTTATCGGGCGCGATAAAAGGACTGAACGCTTTATCCGTCGGCATGGGGCTGGGCGACGGGCAAGATATAGGCTCGATCGTGAAATATCTGTTAAGTTTTGAGGACTTGAAACTGTGTATCGACGCCGACGGCTTGAACGCGTTGAGCAAGGATATGACCGTCTTGTCCGAAAAGAAAACGAGATCGGTCGTTCTGACGCCCCATTTGGGCGAATTTTCAAGGCTTACCAAACTTGACAAGAATTCCATCGTTTCCGATCCGATTGCCGTTTGCAAGCGATTTGCGACTCAATACGGCGTAACGCTTTTATTAAAAGGCGGCTCCACGATCGTGACCGACGGGGAAACCGCTTATATCGTAAAACGCGGCACGCCCGGCATGGCTACCGCAGGTAGCGGCGACGTTTTGAGCGGTGTGATCGCAGGACTTTTAGGGTATAACGGGGTATCTCCTTTGACCGTTTCCTGCGCGGCGTTTGTTTGCGGTGTTTCGGCGGAGATAGGAAGTGAAAATATAGCCGATATTGCCTATTCCGCGGGCGACACCGTCGCTAACCTTAAAGCGGCTGTCACGAAGGTTTATAAGGCGTCACACAACAAACAAAGTATAAAAGGAGAGTAAAAATATGGCATACCTGAAATTTATGGACGAACTTCCTTTGTGGGCGAAGATAGTTCTTGCTATCCCTGTGTTCGACGCGTTTTGGTGCGTTTACAGGCTCATAACGAGCATTTTCAAAAAGAATAACGTAGGTATAGCGCTCGCTATAGTGCTGCTCGTGTTTTCCTGGTCGTTCGTCGGAATATTCGATATTATTTGTCTTGCGGTTAAACAGCGCATTTACTGGATAGATTAAAGGACAAAAAACTGAAAATTACGAACCGCATACTAAGTAGGGAAAAACTTTGCAATCAAGTTACAACAGCCATTGCCGTTAAAGTCGGAATGCCTATCGGTTCGATTGAATATATAAAACCCGATTCGCGGGCAAAGGCGAGTCAGGCGTTTATTATGCCATAAAAAGGCGATTTCTTTGCTAAATACATTTTAGGAGAAACACATTATGAAGAAACTATTTGCTCTCGTTATGGTGCTTATGGTTGCGCTTCTTGCCGTTTCATGTAAATTCGGCACGCAATCAAAGGGTACCGTGACCATCTACATCGGCGATGAAACCACGCAGTACACAGTTCGAGTCAAAGATCTTGAAAACGCTAACAACGTCAAGGACGTTCTGGATTACTTGAAGGAAAACGAAAACCTGACCTTCGAGTGCGTAGATTCGGGCTACGGCGCGGTGGTAACCAAAATCGGCAATCTCGCTCCCGACGCTGACGCGCACGAATATATCGCCATTTACACGACTAACGAAAAGGATTTTAGCGTTCCGCCTTACGATACGAGCGTGACCGTAGGCGAAAAGACCTTCGTGTATTCCGGGAACGGCATAAGTCAAATGTCCATTGACGACGGAACAGCCGTATTATTTGTTATCGAATCGTGGTAAAAAGCAAATTTAACGCGAAACTTGTTGCCGTTCTGGGCGTGATGACGGCTCTGCTCGTCGTCGGTAAATGGTCGCTTAATTCTTTGGCGAATATCGAAGTGGTAACCCTTCTTTGCGCCCTGTTCGGCTATACTTTCGGGTTTGCGGCTCTAAT
>JAFVDA010000046.1 GCA_017478765.1 Clostridia bacterium | reverse complement strand
TGGCTTCCACCTGGAACACCGAGTTGATTGAAGAAGCCGGCGTCAAAATAGGCGAGGACAGCATTTCTTCGGGCGTTGCCGGTTGGTACGCGCCCGGTATGGATATCCACCGTTCGCCATATTCTGGAAGAAACTTCGAGTATTATTCGGAAGACGGCTTCCTGTCGGGAAAGATGGGCGCAGCCGAAATGAGAGGCGTTCGCTCCATGGGCGTTATGGCGTATATGAAGCACTTTGCCTTGAACGATCAGGAAACCAACCGTTACGGCGGAGCCTATTTTGCCAACGAACAGGAGATCCGTGAGATATGTTTGAAGGGCTTCGAGTACACTACGACGGAAGGCGGATCCACCGCTTTGATGGTCGCTATGAACAGACTTGGCGCGCGCTGGGCAGGCGCTCACAAGGGCTTGATGACCGAAGTTTTGAGAAACGAATGGGGATTTAAGGGCATGGCGATAACCGACCAGGCGTCCGTTTCCGCAATGTATTATCAGGATATGATTTCGGGGCTTTGGGCAGGTACAGATCTATGGCTCAACTCCAACGCAACCCTTTGGCCGCTCTCGGCGTATAACGAGACCGTCGGCGGCTTAAGTAACAATTCCGTAAACTACAAGAACAACGATACGGTCACGCGCAACCTGCAAAGGGCGGCGAAGAACATCATCTATTCGGTGACCAACTCGAACGCGGTACAGTCGTATTCCGACACCATCAAGAGTACCGCCAAGGTGTTCCCGTGGAGAGCGCTTCTGACCGTTCTCGACGTGGTAGTATGGCTGGTTTGCGCCGCGGGTATAGCTATTCCGATAATTTTGTATATTAAAGGAAAAAAGCAGCCGCAACAACAGGATAACGATAAAACGGGTGCGTAATATCGTTTAATATGTAGATTTCGCGCCGTCGGGATAAAACTCCGACGGCGCATTTTTATATCGAAGAACTTTTCCAAGCGCTCCAAAGCGCGGAACGCTTGTTTTTCGTAAAAATACCCCCTTGACAAATGGGTTTACGTATTATACAATAATATAGAACGGGCAAAGAACGTTTTTGCGTTCCATTTTAGTTTCAGCCCGATTATGAAGGATACTTTGATGAATAAAGCCGAAGCGGTGCTTTTGCAACTTATAAAAGCGTCGTTATTCAATATAGATACGGATTTTCCCGACGACGTTGATTGGAACGCCGTTATGACGGAAGCCAACGAGCAAAAGATAATTCCGCTCGTTATAGACTGCGTTCCCAAATCCGTTAAAGAGGTCTGGCTTCCTTACTCCACGCAGATAAAGGCGCATTTTATGCGCGTGCTGTACGAACAGACAAAGGCGCTCGAACTGCTTTCTTCCGCTCGGATCCCATGCGTTATATTGAAGGGCTTTGCCGCCGCGGCGTACTATCCCACTCCTTTCGAGCGCACTATGGGCGACGTGGATATTCTAATCGCCGAAGACAGATTCGAGCAAGCGCTTCAATTATTCAAAAGTAACGACTACAAAGCGGCACACGATTCGATAGACGGCAGGGAAGCCAAACTCGTTCATAACGATATAGTCTTGGAACTGCATTTAAGGTATTGCGATAAAGAACGCGACTTCGAGCCCCTTCTTCAAGATGGCTTGAAAGCTTCCCAAACGTTTGAGATTTACGGCGAAACCTTCCCCGTCCTTCCGAAGAAGGAAAACGGCTTGGTATTGCTCGACCATATCCGCCATCACATGTTAGGCGGTTTAGGGCTTCGTCAGATAATAGACTTTATGATGTTCGTCAATTCCGAGCCAGATGGGGAACGCTTTCAAATGGAATTTTTGCCCGTGTTCGAGCAAAACGGGCTGGGAACGCTCGTAAGGGCGGTGACCAAAGTTTGCGTAAAATATCTTGGCTTGCCGGTAAGCGCTGCATGGTGCGAGTCGGTCGACGACCAAACGGCGGATCAACTGCTCGAATACGTTCTTAAATGCGGAAACTTCGGCAGAAAAAACCCTTACGAATACCGCCCGGTCAGTTCGTTTACGATGGAAGTCAAAAAGCACGGACTGTTCAGAACGCTCCAAAGGGCGGGCGTAGCCAACTGCAAGGTGTTTCAAAAACACGCCGTTTTACGTCCGTTTGCCTGGATATATCAGTCTTTCAGGTATTTTCGCAAAGGGATAGTCGCTCTTTTCAAGGGCGAAAAACTATCCGAAGACGTTGCCGAAGGCAAGAAAAAAGCCGAGTTTTTTGCAAAACTCGGGATAAACTGAATTTATCGACCGAACGGTCGGGCGCAAGGCGAATATTCGCCTTGCGTTTTTTTTGACTTAAAGCCGCGATAACGATTGATTGTAACGGCAATTAGTGATAGAATTACTAACGTATTCCCGTAGAAAAACGCAAATATGAATTTATAGATCATATAATTACGATACGGAGCGCGATCGCTTATCTTTTAGCGAAATTAAATTTTTACGTAGACTTTATGTTGGCAACCATTATAATTTGCGCGATAGTTTTTATCGCGCTGACGGCGTCGATAATATTTTTCCCGTCGATAAAAATTAAAAACCTGCAAATAGGCTCCTATTGGCTGATAGCGCTCGTCGGCGCCGTACTGCTTATCTCGTTCGGCGCCGCCCCGCTCGACGTGGTTTTTGACGCGCTTACGGCAAATTCCGCGATAAACCCGCTCAAGATTTTAGCGCTGTTTTTCTCAATGACCTTTTTGTCGGTATATTTGGACGAGGTCGGACTTTTCAGATTTCTTGCCAAAAAAGCGGTCGCAAAGGTCGGAAGCAAGCAGATCTCGCTGTTTTTGGTCTTGTACGCGCTGACCGCCGTTCTGACCGTTTTCACGTCCAACGATATAGTTATTTTAACGCTTACGCCGTTTATTTGTTTTTTCTGCAAAAACGCAAGAATAAACCCTTTACCTTATCTCGTCGGCGAATTTGCCGCGGCGAATACCTGGTCGATGATGCTCGTCATCGGCAATCCGACCAACATCTATCTGGCAACTTCGGCAGGTATCGGGTTTCTCGACTACTTCAAGGTCATGGCTTTGCCTACGCTACTTAGCGGGATAGCCCAACTTGTCCTCATCGTCTTACTGTTTTTTAGACACTTAAAAGCCCCTTTAAGTCCGCAGGAAGACCATTTTGCCGTCAAAAACAAGGTCGGCTTGACGGTAGGGGTGTTTCATCTTTTTGTTTGTCTCGTGTTTTTGGCAATATCGGGTTATCTCGGAATAGAAATGTGGCTGGTGTCCGTCGTGTGCGCCCTATCGCTACTTGTATTTGCGATAGTATTCGGCGTATTCGATAGGAGCGTTAGACGCGCTGCCGTCAACTGTTTTTCAAGGCTTCCGTATCAACTTATACCATTCGTTCTGTCTATGTTCGTGGTGGTCGTGGCGCTCAACGAGCAGGGGATAACTCAAAAAATTGCGGCGCTTCTCGGCGAACAAAACAGCGTTTTAACCTACGGCGTATCGTCCTATCTCGTGGCGAACGTAATCAACAATATACCTATGAGCATGCTCTATTGCTCGATCACGTCGTCGCTTTCGGGCGCGGAATTTTTAAGGGCGATATACGCTTCGGTCGTCGGTAGCAACGTGGGCGCGTTTTTGACGCCTATAGGAGCTCTCGCGGGCATAATGTTCACGAAACTTACAAAAGAACACCAAGTCGATTATAGTTTTAAGCGGTTTATCGGCTACGGCGCGGCTATATCTTTGCCCACTTTGGCTGTCGCGTTGCTCGTTTTGTCCGTTTTGATCTAACTTCACAAAAAAGGAGAATACCCGATGATAACCTTTTTCATCGCTTTGATCTTACTTTTCGGCGGCTACCTTGTATACAGCCGATTGAGCGAAAAGGTCTTTGCCGTCGACGACAGAAAAACTCCCGCCGTCGCCAACCCCGACGGAGTGGATATAACGCCCCTACCTAAGTGGAAGGCGTTTTTGATAGAACTACTCAATATCGCGGGAACGGGACCTATATTCGGAGCGATCAGCGGCGCGCTGTTCGGCCCCATAGTGTTTTTATGGATCGTTTTCGGCTGCATTTTGGGCGGAGCCGTGCACGATTATTTTTCGGGAATGATCTCTTCGAGGCACAACGGCGACTCGGTGGTTAAACTTTCGGGAAAGTACTTGGGCAAGGTGATGGAAGTGGTTATGACCGTGTTTTCCGTCGTACTGCTCATACTCGTTACCGCCGTGTTTGTGGTGTCTCCGTCAACGCTGTTAGAGTCTTTGACGGGCGGAAACGTCAAGGCGTGGATATGGATGGTCGTCATTCTTGCGTACTATTTCTTAAGCACCATCGTGCCGATCGATAAGGTTATCGGCAAGATATACCCCGTATTCGGAATAGTTCTGATAGGAATGGCTTTGGCGGTCATAATCGGCATAATGGCTCAATCGGGCAGTTACCCCATGCTCGAGCTCATCGGTAACTTGCGCGACTTTTCGGCCGAAAACGGATCGCTTCCCTGGTGGCCGTTTATGATGACGACGGTAGCGTGCGGCGCTGTGAGCGGGTTTCACGCAACGCAGTCGCCCATGATAGCCAAGTGCATCAAGAGCGAAAAGGAAGGTAGGCAAGTCTTTTACGGCGCAATGGTCGCCGAAGGCGTAATAGCGCTCATTTGGGCTGCCGCCGCAATGGCGTTTTTCAGAGTGGATACGGCGGACGGATGGGACTTACTCAATTCCATGGGCGGAAATTCAAACTCGGTCAACGAGATCGCCAAGGGCGTTTTAGGACCCGTGGGAACGGTTCTTGCGATCGTCGGAGTGGTCGTATGTCCCGTTACGAGTGGCGATACGGCGCTGAGAAGTTGCCGACTTATCGTTGCCGAAAAAATCCATTTTGACCAGAAAAAGATAATAAACAGAATTTTGCTCACGGCGCCTTTGTTTGCATTTGTCGTAGGAATAAGCGTGTGGAACTTTACCGACGCGCACAATTTCAATATTCTCTGGCGTTGGTTCGCCTGGGCGAATCAGTTTCTCGCGTGCATTTGTCTATGGGTGTCGACAGGCTATCTTATTCGCGAGGGTAAGAACAAATTCGGCTCGCTCATCACGGCTATTCCCGCGGGGTTTATGACGGCGGTCGTTGTCACTTATATTTTAGCCGAGCCCGACTTGGCGCTCGGACGGTTTATCCCGTACGGAGTCGCTCTTATCGTAGGCGTAGTCGCGGCGGTAGGGATATTCGGGTTTTATTTGCTTAAATTGTTTAACGTAAAGACGCTTAAAACAAAAAGCGTAAACAGCGCGATAAAGTAAGTTTTGTTTAGCGGCGACAAACTGTCGCCGCATTTTTATTTATATAAAAAAGTGGGCGTATAGGTCGATTATCGCGCAAAAACGCTCTGTTTGTTTGCCGTGTAACCGACTGAAAAACAAAAAGTATACCCGCTGTTTTTCGCTTAAAAAACGGCAAAAAATATTATTTGGTTTTGTCTTGACTTTTGTTTTGCGGCTATTGTATAATGAAAAAAATTTAAGGGCGTTGCCGGGCGCGGCGTTTCCCTTTTTGTTTTTTGAGGAAAGAAATGAAATACTTCAAGAAGGTAAAAATCGCAGTTGTCGAAGACGACGTTACTCAGTCAGACCTGCTGAAACAGTATATCGAAAGGTACTCGAGCGAAAACCAAGTGGAATATTCGCTCAGCCGCTTCGAGAGAGTGGACGCCTTTCTTCAGAATGGTGAAAACGGATTCGACATTGTTTTTATGGACATAGAACTTCCCGACGGCAACGGCATGGAAGTCGTCCGCAAGATGCGCGAATACGATAAAACCACCTTGGTCATATTCGTCACCAACCTTGCGCAGTATGCGGTCAAAGGCTATGAAGTCCGCGCATTCGACTTCATCGTAAAGCCCGTGTCGTACTATAACTTTTCGCTAAAATTTATGAGCGCCCTCGAAAATCTCGAAACCAACAGGGATATCGAAGTCTGGATAAAAAACAAGACGGTCAAGATGAAGTTGTTTGCCGCGCAAATAACCTATATCGACGTTTTCCAACATGATTTGACCTATCACACGGCGGACGGGAACAAGTACACGGTGACAGGGAGCATAACGGAAGCGTCGAATAAACTTCAGAATTCTTCGTTTTCCTTTTGCAACCGTTGCTATCTTGTCAATTTGCGATATGTAACGCAGGTCACGCAAACGCAGGTGATGGTGGACGGACAGTGGTTGCAAATTTCAAGAAACAAGCGCGCGCAGTTTATAAAAGATCTTAACGATTACCTTGCGGGAGGCAACTGATGTTTTCAAATTTTTTGTTTATGATCGAAATACTCGTTGCCGAATTGCTGATGACTTTAAGGCTCAAACGCAACGGGGCGTATAGGCTTCGTATGTTGCTCGTGGCGACGGCGCTTATCGGCGTATCCCTGCTTATCCCGACGGTCAATACGGCTTGGTACAGTTGCTTGATATATCTCGGAATGTTCGCTCTGAGCGTGATAGGTCTTAAAATAATCTACAACGAACCGTGGATAAACGTAGTGTTCTGCGGGGTAGCGGCGTATACGGCGCAGCACCTTGCCTACCAGTTCACCAACCTTGTATTCACGCTCGTTTTGTGGGGAGAATCGCCGCTGTTCGATATGTATCACATAGCCGAAATTGACGTGACCACCCTATCCTGGGAAACGGTTTTTTGGGGCGCGTTGTACGTTATGGGGTACTTTACCGTGTATATGGCGGTTTGGTTTTTGTTCGCGAAAAAACTCAATAAAAACGAAGATTTGAAGATAAAAAATCGATCGCTTGTTTTTCTTATAGGCGGCTCGCTCATACTCAACATAGTGCTTAATTCACTGGTCGTGTTTTCGGGAGAGACGCAAACCATCGTCAGTTCCATAGTTCTTCAGATCTCCGGTTCGTTCAACTGTCTGCTGCTATTGCAATGGCAGTTTGAACTGGTCAGGTCGAGAAGGTTGGAAGTCGAACTCAACTTTACCGAAAAACTTTTGGCGCAGGCGCAGGAACAGTACGCTTTTTCCAAGGAGAACATAGACCTTATAAATCTGAAGTGCCACGATATGAAGCATCAGATCCGCGAGATAGGTTCGGTCAAGCAGTTGGACGCCGAAACCATAACCGATCTCGAACGCTCCATTTCCGTTTACGATTCGGTGGTCAAAACCGAGAACGAAGCGCTTGACGTCATTCTGACCGAAAAGAGTTTCAAATGTCTTCGCCACGATATAATCTTAAACTGCATCGCCGACGGCAAAACGCTTGATTTTATGAAGAATTCGGACGTGTATTCGCTGTTTGGGAACGCACTTGACAACGCCATCGAAGCGGTCATGAAGTTGGAAGATAAGTCTCGGCGCGTCATAGGGCTTAAAGTTTATTCGGTAGGCGGACTCGTGACAATCAACGTAAAGAACTTTTTCGACGGGGATATAACCTTCAATGCCGACGGCTTGCCCGGAACGACAAAAAAGGACAAAGGGCTGCACGGCTACGGTATGAAGAGTATATCGATGATAGTTGAAAAGTACGGCGGAGACCTTTCGCTACAAGCCAAAAACGGGGTTTTCAATCTCAATATCTTGTTGCCCGTCAAGCAGTAAATAATCCCGTCTCGATTTGCTCATACTAAACCAAGATCGAGCGGTAGACATTATATAAAATTTACAGAATACGTCGAAAAACACTACACAATACGCAGTCGCTCTTGATGAGCGGCTGTTTTTTTATTATAATCTTGTCGACAAAAACCGCATTCGGAGAACTTTACTTAGACATGAAAAAACAATCTGACAGAAAAAATATTTATTCTCTGCCCTGGGGGATTTTTGCCGGGGTAAGCGCAATGGCTTGGTCGTTTATAACGGTGGGCATAGTTGCCGTTATGGTCGTATCGAGCATGATGATAGCCGAAGTCGGCGGCGACGACGGGCTAAGTCAGTCCTGGTGGCTGTATCTGTTGTACATCCTTGACGGGCTGACGATATTAACCTTCGTAGCAAGTTGCGTTTTTTGCGTTGTGCGCAAAAAACGCGGCAACGCCCGTTTGCGGAAAGAACCTTTCGGCGATAGCGACGGAGAGAGAGATCACGCTGACGCCGATACCGTCGAAAGCGCGGCTCAAACCGATTCTAAGTCTGTCAAAAAGGAGGCGGCGGAAGCGTTATGAAGATTTTCTATAAAAAATCCGTTTGGGTGCTTATCAGCATTTACGTTTCCATTTGGCTGGTCATCGCGTTGGTCGCCGGAGTTATTCTCGACGGGTACAAAAGAAAGGTAAACTCCGCGTTGGGGCTTTCCGGATACAGGACGGAAACTATCGGCGACGGAACGGAAGACACCGAATACTTCAAATCGGAATTCGTACAAAAGGACGCGAACGGTCAGCCCTTATACACGACCGATACCAACGGATATAAACATCAGGTATACGACGACGCAGCTTTGAGAAACGCCGCCATCGCAAAAGCCGATCAGGTCCAAAGGGAAGGCACGACCATTCTTTGGAACTCGGACGCAAACGGTCTGCCGCTTGCAAAGGGCAACAAGGTGAGCGTTTTCAGCCATTCGAGCGTAGACTGGGTGTACTCTGGCGGCGGCTCGGGATACGCCTACGTCAAGGGTGCGGCAAACGTCAAGCAGGCGTTCACTTCCGCGGGGCTTGGCGTAAACGACGCGCTATGGAACTTCTATGAGAGCGGGGACGGAAAGTCCTACACCCGCACGGCGAGATATACTATGAACGAAGTTCCCTGGAGTAAGTATACGGACGCCGTGAAGAATTCTTTCGCAAGTTTTGGCGACGCGGCTATAATCGTTTTGTCAAGGCAAGCCGGGGAAGGCTCGGTCGCGCAGGGCGGCGCGTTCGACGTTACCACTACCGACGCCGACACTCCGAGCGGAGATTATTACGACATGAGCAATCAGGAAAGAAAATTGCTCGAAGAAGTCGTTAAATTAAAAAGAAGCGGTACCTTCAAAAAGGTAATAGTACTGCTCAACACGCCTACGGGCATGTGGTTTGAAAATCTGCTCAAAAACAAAGCCGATATCGACTGCTGTATGTGGGTGAGCCAGACGGGATACGAAGGTCTGAACGAAGTAGGAAGGATCCTTGTCGGCGACTCCACGCCGAGCGGACACCTTGCGGATACCTTTTTGCAAACCACCCGCTCCGATCCTGCGTATATCAATTCCATCGGAACGACGTTTACCAACGCCCGCGACGCGGGGCTTAAAAACGTAGGTTATCAAGGCTCGTACATGGTGTACGCCGAAGGCATTTACGTCGGATATAAGTATTACGAGACGAGATATGAAGACGCCGTTTTAGGCCGCGGCAACGCGACGAGCGCGGCAGGCAAGGTCAATTCGGCGGGCAACTGGACTTACGGCGAAGAAGTAGCGTTTCCGTTCGGGTACGGCCTGTCGTTCACAAAATTCGAGTATAGCGGTTATAACGTGGCAAAGAACGCCGCAGGCGATTACGAAGTTACTTTGACCGTCAAAAACGTCGGTAGCAAAGCGGGCAAGGACGCGGTGCAAATATATATCCAAAAGCCCTATACCCGTTATGACGTAGATAACGGCATAGAACAGGCGGCGGTCAACCTTTGCGGCTACTATAAGACCAAGGAACTCGCGCCTAACGAGAGCGAACAGGTCACCGTAACCGTTCGGGACGACGCTTTCAAAACCTACGACGCAAACAATAAAAAGACCTATATCCGCGAGAGAACGGAAGGCGAGAACGCCTATTATATAACCGCCGCGGAAGACGCGCACCAAGCGATAAACAATATTTTAGCGGCGAAAGGCAAAACCCCCGCGAACACGAGCGGCGTTATGGACGCCGAAGGCAATACTTCGCTCGTCAAACGGTTTGACTTTGCCGCCGACGATTTTGAAACTTACGCAAAGAGCGAATATACCGGCAACGACGTGACCAACCGTTTCGACGACGCCGACTGGAACAAATATTCAAACAAAACCGACGGTACGGTCACTTATTTGTCGAGAAACGACTGGCAGGCGACGTACCCGACCGAAGTTATAAAAATAGCCCTGTCCGAAGCCATGGTGGGCGATCTGTCGTGGGATAAGCCCGTTGAAGCCGATCCCGCCGACAAGATGCCTTTATACGGTCAGGCGCACACGTTCAACCTTATAGATTTGAAGGGTCAGCCGTACGACCACGGCGCGTGGGAAACTTTGCTCGACCAACTTACGCTCGAAGAGCAAATACACCTTTTAGGCAGCGCCTATCACGGCACGGGCGCAATACCTTCCATAACCAAACCTGCCGACACGGCAAACGACGGACCTTTGGGAATAAGAGTGCAGTATAAGACCAACTCGACCGCGCGAACAATGTCATATCCGAACACGGTGCTGCTTGCCGCAAGTTACAACGACAAACTGGTCGAAGAAGTCGGGCGCCTTATGGGCGAGGATATGCTGCACGTAGGCGTGAACGGACTTTACGGTCCGGGCGCCAACATTCACAGGACGACTTACGCCGGCAGGAATTACGAATATTATTCCGAAGACGGATTTTTGAGCGGAATAATGCTCAAATACCACGTCAAGGGCATACAGTCTACGGGCTGTTACGTCAACGTCAAGCACATTGCGCTAAACGATCAGGAAAACAGTCGTTACGGAATAGGCGTATGGGCGAACGAGCAGTCGATAAGAGAGATCTATCTATCGGCGTTCGAGTACGCCGCGACCGAAGGCGACTGCACGGGATTTATGAGCGCATTCAACCGTTTGGGCACCACTTGGTGCGGAGCGCACAAGGGCTTGTGTACGGACGTTCTTCGCGGCGAATGGGGCTTTGACGGAATGGTCATAAGCGACTGCGCGTGGCGCGCGTACATGGGCGTAGTGGACGGCGTTATGGCGGGCAACGACTATATTTTAGACGACGCTGACCTTACTCAATATTATCTTGCGGAAACCAACCCGACGGTTGCCAAAGCCATTCGCGAATCCACTCACAGAGTTTTGTACGTTCTCGCTAACGGTAACGTTATGAACGGTTTGAGCGCCAACACGCGTATATACGAAGTGCGCGAGTGGTGGCAGGATCTCGTGACGGGAATACAAATAGGCTTGGGAGTTCTGGACGGAATACTCATATTGATAACAATATTGTGTTTCGTTTTTCAGAATAAAATAAGATTTGCCGTCGAAACCAAGGCGGCGGGAAGGATCGGTAAGATGAATCAAACTCAACAGGACGAAAACGTCAGACTGAACGGATTTGAAAAATTTATGGGCATAGGCTCTCCCTTGACGGCGGGAAGAATTGCCAAAACCGCGATATGTATTCTTTTGTGCTTGGGCATAGCGGTCGGCGCGTTCTTCATCGGAAGAGTCACGGCGACGCCGAGCGGCAGTAACGGCGGAGGCGGCAGTCAGATAGTCGAGCCCACCGACAGTTCGGGTTCTAAATCGGGCTCGGATTCGAGCGGAAGTTCGACAGGAACGTCGTCGTCGATGAGAGATCAACTTGACGGCTCGCCCGTAACGTACAGATTTGAAGCCGAGTGCGCGGAGATCGTCACAGACATAGCCACCTTCGGCAAAGGCATCGAACCCGGAAAGACGGTCAGCAGTACAAAAAACCCGAGCGGCGACTCGTACGTATATAATCTTTCCAAGGAAGGTTCGGCGACGCTCACGTTCCGAATAAACGCGGCAGCCGACTGCAAAGCGGTCATATCGCTTTGTATGGGACTCAACACCGAGCGTAAACTTTCTAATATGTTCCAAATAAATCTCAACGGAGCGACCGTAAGTTACGATTCTTCGTTGACCTTTCCCAAATGGTCGACTACGCAGTACTTTGACTGGTATGAGTTAGACGTGGCGCTCGTAAACTTGAAATCGGGCGACAACACTTTGACGTTTACCAAGGCGACAACGTCTCTCAACTTCGACTATCTGGCGCTGACGTCCGGCACGCAGCTTGCCGACAGTCGCGAAGTCGCCAACGGCGGACACAAGTACGAAGAGTGGATTTTGACAAGGGAGCCGACGTTGACGTCCGAAGGAAAGATCGAAACCTATTGCGAGTTCGATCGTCACCACCTGACCGAAACACTCCCCGTCATTTCAGAAGCCAACGGCTACGTAAAACGCGTGATAACCGCTCCAACCGCAACGACTTCGGGCACGACCGAATGGAGCATCGAAAAGGCAGGTAAGACCTACACGTTTACTACCGAAGAACTTCCCACGGGGGCAAAGTCCTTCATTTTTGAAGCCGAATCGGCGACGTTCACAGGCTCGGCTAAACGCGCCAACGACACCGTCTACGGCACGAGCGGGAACGCTTACGCAGGTTCGCTTGCGGGCGCTACCTGGACGATAACGTTCGAGATAACGTCCGACACGGAATGTGACGCCGTTCTGTATTTAAGGGTGGGAAGAAGAAACGACCGCGACGTATACTTTACTCAAGGCGCGGGTGGCGGCAAGACCGTTACGGTCAACGGAGAACAGGTCACCGTTTCGGACGACGTCGTTTTCCCGCAGATAGAGAGCGAGTCAAAGTATATGAACTGGGAAGAGTTCGAGATAGTAACCATTCATCTTACAGTGGGCAAAACACTATCGTGTTAGCCAACAACGGAAGCGCTTTCACCAACATCGACTACATGAAGTTGGTCGCAACCGCCGAACTTGCCTGGTACACGGAAGAGTAAAAAACAGTTGATAAAACCCGACAAAGATCAAACCGCTTGCAAGCGGTTGCGGGTTTTATCAACGATAAAAACCCGCAATAAACCGCGCTATATTATAAAATAAGCAGAAAGATGTGGATAAAACGGAATTCAGACCGATGCGGTCAATAAAAAATATATGTAAAACGGAGGTTGTTATGAAGTATGAAGAACCAAAGATCGAAGTTTTATTTTTCGACGACAAAGAAGTTATTATGGTAAGCAAAGGCGGGTTTGACGGCGAAGAATACGACTGGTTGGAAGACAACGATACTTCCGACTGGTTGTGATAGCCGATTTATCAAAAACTACTGAAAAAGCGTTCGACAAACGAACGGAAGATGAAAAATAAAAATATATGGAGATAAAATATGAAAACGAAATTACAGAATAAATTTTTGTTCATTCTGGCAACGTTGGCGTTGGTTTTCGCGTCTATGTTCGTGTTCTCGCAGGCGCCGCGCGCAGGCAAAACGACGGCGTTTGCCGAAGACCAAACCGCTACGATAACCGACGTGCAAGTCGCTTTAAGTAGCGGCATAGTCGTCAAATTCATAACCGACGGCACGACGGACGACGGAAACAGTCTTACGGTAACCTTCGGCGGAGAACAAACAACTCTTACCGAAAGCGTAGACGGCGTATTCCGCTTTTACGGCGTTGCGCCGCAACAAATGGGGGATACGATGACCGCCGTGCTTAAAGATTCGGGCGGCAACACTTTGTACGAACTTGAAACGCCTTTCAGCGTAAAAAATTATTTGGAGACAGTACTGGCTTATTCGTACGAACAGTCGGGTTGCGTCAGCGTGGCTCAATATAAAGCGCTCCGCGAACTGTGCGTCGATATGCTCAACTACGGCGCCAAAGCGCAAATATATAAAAACCACGATATAGAAAATCTCGTCAACGCCGACCTGGGCGAACTTAGTAGTCTTGCGACCGCCGCTACGGTCAAGGGTACGACCAACAAAACCTACACAGGCAACAGATGGAAGGGCGCAAACGTGCGTTTTGATTCGGAATTCGGCGTAATGTTCGCTTTTTCCGCCACCGAGAGCGAGTTAGCGGGGCTTACCGTGACAGTCAACGATACGGTGGTCACCCCCGCTTTTGACGAAAATATAGGTTACTATGTAGTCAGATATAACGGCATAAGCGTTTTGGATATGAATACGGGCATAACCGCAAAGATATCCGAAGCGGGTAAAGACGATCAAACCTTCACCTACGGGTTTTCCGACTACGTAGCCGCAAAAGGCGGTGCGGGCACGGCGTTTTCCGATCTTGTCGACAGCGCGTATAAATACGGCTACGCCGCCGTCGCCTACGGCAAAATGACCTATCTCGCGCCTACGTTTGAAACAGACGGCTACGATAAGATATCCGATAAAAAGGGTTTTGACTTCAGCGGAACCGATTACGACGACGTAACTCTCCCAAGCCTTAACACCACGTCCGCTTATACGGCTACGGTGACTTCGGTCGGCGCAAATCCCGTTACGACGTTTACGCTGACGGAAAATGCCGCTTACGCCTATACGTTTGAATCGGAAGGCACGGGTTACGTCAACATTGACGGAACTAACTATACTCAGTACAATACGGCGTACGTTAAAGCAGCCAACTCTAAACTTTCGCTTTCCTATGACGAGGGCTTTATATTAAACGGCGCCGACGCTACGGTAAACGTAAGCAATTTTAATAACTCGCTTACCTTGGTCGGCACCATGACTATCGATAAAAGCGCTTATTACTGGCAAAACTACGACTTAATTATAGGCACGGAAGAAACAGCGGGCAATATCACGTTCAACGCAACCGCAAATATCGGCGGACACGGACTTATCAGTTTGTCGACCGCGGCGACTTTGAACGTCGTCAACGGTACTCTCGCGTTTACCGGGGACGAAGGCACGACTTCCGCCGCAGCCATATACACAAATAAAACGGTCAACACGGTAACCGTTTCGGAAAACGGAACACTCACCGTAAGCGACGCGTATACCAACGCATTCGCAAAGAGCAGTTCGGCTTCACGTTCTCTCGTCGTCAACGGAACGATGAACCTTGCCGGCAACCTTTTTGTCGAAACGTTGACAATAGGGGCAACCGCCCAAATAACTGTGGACGGAACGCTTACCTACTCGTCCGCTTTGACCGTACCTGCGGGCGCGCAAGCCTTGGTCGGCGCTTTGAGTAGTTCCGACGTAACGGTGGAAAGCGGCGCGAGATTAAACGTTAATTCGGCGCTTAATTTGACTAATCTTACAGTAGGCGGCGGAACGATAGCCGTTCTTGGCGAAGGACAGACGGCGGACGGAACGGAAACTTTGGCTTGTAAAGGCTTAACGGTAGATACGACCTTTGCTCCCGCGACGAGTTGCGATATATTTGTAAACGGCGGAACGCTCACCACCCCCGCGGCGGCTGTCTCTGTCAATACCTTGACAGTCGATAACGGCGGCACGGCGACTTTCGGCGCAGGGCTTACGCTCGGCTACAACTCGGCTGTCGTCGACGAAAACGCCGAATACGGATATTCGGGCTTCGATCTTACCGTTCCCTACGGTACGGTAAACGTAAACGGCGAATTGCTCATTGTAAGCGCTCTTTTCGGAAGTGAATCCGCCGCAACGGAAGGTAATCTTAACCTTAAGGTCGCAGGCAGCGACGGCTTGGATCTCTATCATAATATTGCTTCAAGATGTATCTTTGCCAAAGGTACGTGTAACTTAATATCTTCCGCTGTAAGCGGAACGGCGATAGATGCGAGAAGTAGCGCCGCGAAAGTAATTGAGATACGTTCCGATTATTCTTTTAATGTAGTTAATTTCGGGCAAATTCATTGGAAACCCGTAAATACTACGTTCGATATTGACGGCGCTTTCAAATGTACGAGCATTTTTGCAAATTCGGGCAGTTCGCTGCAAACGATGAACGTCGGTAGCGGCGCCCACGTCGATATAGGCGGCAATCTGAGCATTAACAATCTTACCGTTGACGGCGGAACGATAGCCGTTCTCGGGAACGGTCAGATTTCGGACGGCACGGCAACCTTGGCTTGCAAAGGCTTGACGATAAACACGACATTTACCGCCTCAAGTTGTGATATATTTGTAAACGGCGGAACTATGACCACCCCCGCCGCGGCATTGTCGATTGCTTCGCTTACAGTTGAAAGCGACGGAACGTTTACGTGCGGCGGTGCGTTGACAATGAACAAAAAAACTAACCCCACAGCCGACGCAAGTTATGAATACGGATATAAGAATTTTGACCTGTACGTTCCTTACGGCACGGTAAACGTCAACGGTAGATTGATGACGACGAGTATTTTGCTCGGCAGCGCTGACAAGCAGACCGAAGGCAATCTTAACGTCACCGTCGCAAGCGGCAACGGCATCCAAACGCCCGCCGCGTCAAGGTATATTTTCGGTTATGGAACTTGTAACGTTACTTCAAGCGCAACGGGCGATAACGACTACGCTTTCTATCTTGATTTGAAAGTTTTCAAATACGTAGATATTTTACCTGATTACTCTTTGAATATAACCAAGTTTGGAAACGGGTTTGGCACGAGATCGGGTGGGGATGCAACCAATAAGTCGTATATACGTATTTATAAATACGCTGACTCGGAAAACTCGCCTCTGACTTTTGATGGAACCATAAAGCATTTTTCGGTAACCAGTAACGGAACTAATAAAGTATGGGTAGGAACTCGCACCGTTGTATTGAACGAAGGTTACACCAAGGACGGTAAAACGGGCGACGCTTACGTCTATTATGCCGCCGCCGACACTAACTTTGCTTATGCGAACAGTCCCAAGTCTTTGAGCGACTTCCCGTTCCCCGATACGACCGGCTCGTCGACCTTCTTAAGATGGGCGCCCGAGACCGATACCGACCTTACCTGGATGAGCTTCAATATTCGTCAAGCGGGCGGCAGCACGGGCGGCGACGCAAACAAAGCCTGGTCTATCCGCGGTCAGTATCTTATCGACAACGTATTACAACACGAGCCTGACGTCGTTTGTTTTCAGGAAGTAGACCAATCTCAATACTATGACCTTAACGCCGGGCTCACAGGCTACACCACGGTTTGGTACGCCCGTCAAACGGGTTCCGACCCCGAGGGGTTGGCGGTGGCTTTCAAAGCGGATAAATACGTCCTCGTATCGCAAAGCAGATACTGGCTGTCCGAAACACCCGACACACAAAGTTACGGCTGGGGCGAATCCTATTATAGAATAGTAGTAAACGTGCTTTTGCTTGATAAAAATACAGGTATAAAATTCAACGTATCGTCCGTTCATATGGGGCTTGCCAAAGCCGCGCAGGTTTCCGAGGCTGAACTTATTTTAAGTAAAATGGCGGAGAGCGCTTATCCCACTCTTCTTGCGGGTGACTTCAATCTTACTCCGCTGACGGACG
Organism: Clostridia bacterium; assembly: GCA_017478765.1. Classification (GTDB taxonomy): domain Bacteria; phylum Bacillota; class Clostridia; order Christensenellales; family Borkfalkiaceae; genus UBA4636. The sequence goes on along the minus strand of JAFVDA010000046.1, from coordinate 7,833 downwards.
AAAACGACGATTACGTTTACCCCGCTTACGGAACGTTTACCGACGCGCTGGACGATTTGCGTTTGAATTTTGCCAACAAAGACGATTTTACTTTCAGCGCTTATAACCAAACGCCCGAAAGCCTTATCGACTTCTTTATGGCTACCAAAAATTACGTAACGGCTACTTCGTATCAAGTTCTTTATGAAAAGTGGGATTTAGACGAAAACGGCGAGGTTGTTTACGGTTCGGGTTATTCGCACCCGCTTTCAGACCACTACGCCATAATGTGTTCGCTAAATCTTAAAAGAGCGAGCGTGTAAGGCTAAAAAGCCGTAGCGGCTGAAATTCACTTACACTACAACTTTTAAGTTGTTTGTTTTCATCTTCTTTTTCCCTAAAAACTCCCGTGCGGCGATTTTTCGCCCGCACGGGAGTTTTTTTTGAGTTTTTTTGCAGAAATGACATTCATAATAATATAATATGAAATGATAATTGCCGATCGGGCTAAAACCTAAACCGTAATGATTTCTACAAAAAAAGAGGGGAACATTGATATGCTCTCTCTTTTTTATAGTTTTTTATGACCTGATTTTTCTTGACGTGACGCACGCAAAAAACGATATTAAACAAAAGAAAAAGGAGGTTTCCATTCTATGATCAAAACGATTTTAGAAATTATCCGTTGTGTTCTTCAAATAATCAACGAGATAATCAAGCTTAGAAAACCACCTTCTAAGAAGTAGTGTATCATTTTTCGCTACGCAAGTCAAGTAAATCAGCCCCGCGCCGTCCCTATTTCTTACCCCGTTGGAAAATTTGTCGTTGTTTTTTTACGAAGTACTTGCGGTCGTCGTTAAGAGATGTTTTTTTTTGACGCTGCCGTTTGACAAACAAGGCGGTTTTGCGTATAATAAAACTGCGGTTTACGGTGGCGGCTATAATTCGTCGATAACGGATAATCGTTTAACGTAAAACACAATTCCCGAAAAAAAAGATTATAACCGAAAAATTTGCCGTTTTTTAAGAAAAGCGTTCCAAACTGGAACGTCCTGTTGTCGGTTTATATAATAGATGATAAAATAAACAATAAATTAAAAAAATTGTCGACAATCGAAATTCAGCCCCGCGGGGCTGTTTGATATTTGTACAAAGCAAATATCAAATACGCTTTGCTCAAATAAAAAAGCGTGAGCCGATTGCCGCTTTGTGGAATAAATAAAAAATTTGCTACTTTTATTTACAATCGAAAAAGCATTAAAAACAAAAGGAGAAACTTATGCAATCGATCAAAGACTATTTTAAGAACTTCAAGTTTACCTTGGGATTTGCTCTCAAGTGCGTGGGATGGCTTATCCTCATCGCGTACGCTATTTTAATGGCGTTCGGAACGTTGATGTTCAGCCCGATGAATATGTTCTGGCGCAGCTTGAACTTTTTCAGCCAAGCGGCGGAATATAACATCGTTATCCGCTTGATCAGCTACTTTATTTTCTTCCTTGGCGCAAGTTATATTTTGCGCTTGGTTCTTCGTCTTGTCGCCACTCCCTTGAAAAAGGGCAAGGCTATCGTTGATATTACGGCAAGTCTTATCAAATACGTGGCGGTTCTCGTGCTGTTGTTCTTCGTTTTGCAGGCGTTCGGCGTAGACACGACCACCATTCTTGCGGGCATCGGAATTTTAGGCTTGGTCGTCGGTCTCGGCGCGCAGCCACTTATCGCCGATATTCTGGCGGGGCTTTTTATAGTCTTTGAAGGCATTTTCGACGTGGGCGATATCATCGTGTACAACGGTTTCCGCGGCGCGGTCAAGGAAATCGGTATCCGCACTACGCAGATCGTAGATACGAGCGGCAATATCAAAATAGTCAATAACGCAAATTTGAAAGACGTCGTCAACATGACCAGTCAACTTTCTCTTGCGGTATGCGATATGAGCATAGAATACGGCGAATCGCTCGAAAGAGTGGAAGCCATTTTGAAGGCAAACCTTGATAAAGTCAAGGCGGAGATTCCCGACATTAAGGACGGACCTTACTACAAGGGCGTTGCTCAACTTGCCGATTCCGCGGTCGTCATTCGTTTCGCCGCCTATTGCGACGAGAGCGTTAGATACCAGGTCGAAAGGGATATGAACCGTCAGTTCAAGTTGCTCTTCGATAGGAATAATATCAACATTCCTTTCCCGCAAATCGTTCTCAATCAACCGAGCAGTTTTGAAACTACGACCAAGGAACAACAAAAAGCGGCTCAGTCCTTTGTGGCTGAACAACGCGAGAGCAGCCGCGGAATGGCTGAAGACGATAACATCGTTTGATTTTCGGTAGGATAACATCGTGAAAGACGAACTTAATTCATACGGCATAATCAACGAGGACGGCGCAAGGCAGATCTTCGTCAACGAAGGACAAGTCACGTTTGAAAACGACCGCCCCGGTTATATCGACGAATGGGCAAAAACGGAACAGGGCGAAGCTTTTTCCGTTCCGGAGACGTTCGACTCCCCTGACGCCGTTGACGAGCAAGATACTGAAGGTGGTAACTCCGATATCGATCTATCGTCAACGTCTTCATCGGCGTCCGCGTCGTCTGCGGCTTCCGCCTCGGCCGGCGGCGGTTTAGGAGCCGTCGCGGGTGCGGTTGCGGCAAGCGTAGTTGCAGCGGTGGTCGTAGTAGCGGTCGTTCTCAGCGCGTTTTCGATCAACCTTTCGCTCGTGATGGCGAATATGCACTCGCTCACCTTTAAGGTGACCATGACGGGTGTGGACGAAACTTCTTTTGCGGAACCTATATTTGCCGTTCTGACGAGCGAAGATACCGAACGTGAACTGGAAGTAAGAGCGGACACCGTTCTTTTGACCTTTGAAGATCTCGAGCCCGGTCGCGAATACCGCCTTACGCTTAAAAACAAGCAAAAGATTTTTGCGGAAGTCACCGCGTTTACCTCTACCGATCAGGAAGATAAGGGGTACATCGTATCCCGAATGGAAGGAACGGAAGTCTTCGTTACAGTCGAAAGGGCTGACTTAAAACCCAACGAATACTACACTCTCATCGCCGAGGACGCGAACGGTAACGTAGTTTTTTCCAAAGATGGGGTTGATCCATTTGTGGAATACACTTTCAAGGTGGACGAGCCGCAGGACCTGTATTTTTACCTTAAAGTGAACGGCAAGGTCTACGCTCTTTCACAGGTGCTGATACCCGTTTACGACTTTGCAAACGGCGCCTGGATATGGAACGACGATCGCACGGCCGCTACGGTCATATTCACGGATATAAAGGGCGGCGAGTCGCTTACGTTAGACGCTACCGTCACAAGAAAAACTCAAGAGCCTACCTGCGAAGAGGACGGCTTAGTCGAATATACGGCGAAAGTCACCTATCAAGGCAAGAGTTATACGGACAAAAAGACAGTCGTTCTCCAAGCCGTCGGTCATGAATACGAAGGCGTTGTCAACGAGGACGGAACCATCACGTACACGTGCCCCAACTGCGGCGATACGTATACCGACTAATATCTGATATTGAATAAAACTCGGAGGTTTTATAAATGAAAAACTTATTTGGAAAAGCACTTGCCGAATGTATCGGCACGTTCGTACTCGTTTTCGTCGCTTGCGGCGTAGCGGGCGCGACCGGAGGAGATTTAGTAGCAACGTCCTTGGCGTTCGGTCTTACCATCGTAGCGATGGCGTACTCCGTCGGTAGAGTCAGCGGTTGTCATATCAATCCCGCAGTCTCTTTGGGATGCCTGCTTACTAAACGCATGAGCGTTACGGAATTCGTAACTTACGTTGCGGCGCAGATCGTCGGCGGATTTGCCGGCGCGGCGCTCGTATTCGGTATTTTCAAAATGGCAAACGTCACTATTCCCGGCGACGCTTGTAACTACGCCGTAGGTTTCAACGCAATTAACGGTCTTACGGCGGGCGGCGTTATCGGCGCGCTCCTTACCGAGATCGTTTTGACCTGCATTTTCGTCTATACGATATTGAACGTAACCGATGAAAAGGCGGGTACAGGCAAGATCGCGGGCATCGTTATCGGTCTTACCTTGACGCTCGTACACCTTATCGGCATCAACCTGACGGGTACTTCCGTCAACCCCGCAAGAAGTATCGCTACGGCTCTTTCGGCGCTCATCTACAACGGAACGACGGAAGCGTTGGCGCAAGTTTGGATGTTCATCGGTGCTCCTTTGGCGGGCGCGGCTTTGGCGGCGATCCTATATAAGGCGCTGAACACTAACAAGGCGGAATAATCATCAAGATAAAACGATAGGACCGTCTCCAAACAGGGACGGTCCTATCTCTCGTAAATGCACATAATAATATAAGCGCATTCTTCGCAATGTGTTTTTATTTATCGCGCGACGCGCGAAGATAAACTTTGGAGATCCTTTTATGGAAACAACGAACAAAAGAAAGATTATAACGTGGATAACGTTCACCCTTCTCCTAATGGCGCTTTCGATCGCCGCTTTTATCGGAGTCAAGGCGCCTACGCTTAAAGCGACTGCCGATCAAACGAACACGGTGACGCTCGGCGAAGGTATACTTTACGTCGGCGGCGAGGATATCGTGAAAGCGGAAGACTATACCGTCAACGGAAACGAAGGCGGCTCGGCGGTTTATTCGGAAACCGACGGTAAACGCATATTGACGCTGAACGACTATGCGTATAAAGGTCCGGGTTACGCAAGTATCGGGCAGGGCGGTGGTATCGACTATCGCGGTAACGGCGATCTGACCATCATTCTTAAAGGTGAAAGTTCTATCGTTAAGGCCAACGATAACGGTATCAATTATAGCCACGGTATCTATTTTTCATGTTCAGATTACGAAAGCAGTTTGATTATCGACGGCGACGGCTATTTGGAAATAAGTTTCGACGCGAATAGGTCGGGCGGAAAGAGTAACGGTATATTCTGCGAGCCAGGCTCCTTCGTGATGAACGGCGGCACGGTCGTATCCAACGCCGGCAGAGGAAACGAGAGCGCCGGTATCTATGCCGACCAAGCTATAACCTTTAACGGCGGCAGTTTTACGGGCAACGGATACAATACCACCGCGTACGAGAGCCGCGGTATTTATTGCAGCAATATTACGGTAAACGGCGGCGAGGTCATTGGAACGGCGCCGTTGGATAACAATTATAGTGCCTACGGTTTTGATAATTCAACTTTGATCATCAACAACGGAATAGTGACCGCTTACGGCAAAAACGCTTTCGCGTCCATCTGGGGCGTTGAATTCGGAGAACAGACCACGCGCACCATTAAGACGGGCAGCGATCCCAATTCGGCAACGGTGGTCAATAGTCTCGACGACACCAGGTATGCTTACATCCAAGCGCGCATTAAGGAGACGCCGCACACTCACAACGATATAACTTTCGCGGCGTGGGAAAGCCAAACTTCTCTGCCGACCGAAGAGGGAAGTTATTACCTTACTGCGGACGTGACAATCGACAGCACTTGGACGGTTCCGTCCGGCACGACCAACCTGTGCTTGAACGGGCACGGTATCACGATGACGGGAACTGACAGCGTAGTTTACGTTGCGAGCAACTCCACGCTCAATCTCTACGACAAGGAAGGCGAGAGCGCCGTTCACTATTTTAACGTGGATAGTAATAGTTGCGCAACCGTCAACGACGATTCGGGTAGTAACAGTTTCAACGGCGGCTATATCACGGGCGGAAAAGGCAAGGCAAGCACGGGTAACAGAAACGGCGGCGGTATCTATATTGACGGCGGTACGTTCAACATGCACGGCGGCAACGTTATCGGTAACGAAGTGACTACGAGCGACAACTGCGGCGCAGGCGTGTTTGCAAATGATAACGCTATATTCCGTATGTACGGTGGCTCAATAAGCTACAACTATGCGCAAAACGCCGGCTGTGGGATTTTCGGATGGCACAATTCCGCGATTGAAATTTACGGCGGCGAAATTGCGCACAATAAGACCTCTCATTCATACGGTAGCGCAATCTCGTTTTGGAACCAAAGCGGATACACCGTTTCGTTGAAGTTGTACGGCGGCGTGATACACGATAACTTAACGGGTGGCAACGGCGGTGCCGTCATCCTTTCCGAATCCAGCCTTACGGTCGGAATGAAGGGCGCGCCGATCGTTCGTAATAACGCTGCTTCCAGTTCTGACGTCAACGCTGCTTTGAACGTATACGTTGGCAGCAAGCCCATCAATATCGAAGGCGCTTTGGAAAACACGGAGAAGATCGGCATCAGATTGTCGGCAGGCACGGGCGTGTTTACGAGCGGTTGGTCCGAATATATGGGTAAAGCCGATCCCGCGGAGTATTTTTACAGTGAAAATGAGGCTTACGGCGTTTATTTGTTGAACGGCGAAGCGGCTGTTCTTGCCGAGCCGCCGGTACAAAAACACACTCACGACGATATAACTTTCGCGGCGTGGGAAAGCCAAACTTCTCTGCCGACCGAAGAGGGAAATTATTATCTTACCGCGGACGTGACCATCGGCAGCACTTGGACGGTACCCCAAGGCACGACCAACCTGTGCTTGAACGGGCATATGATCGCGGCGGAAAACGACAAGTATATTTCCGTCGTTACTATCCCAAGCGGCGCAACGCTCAACCTGTACGATTGCGACGAGACCACTCACTACTACTATATCGACGAAAGTACCTATAAACACAATCGCGCGGATAATTATGACAAGATGTACGATATCGGCGAGATCGCGGCAGACGGCGAGAGCAATTCCGCTTACGCTGCTTCGACGAGAAAAGGTTTCTTCAAGGGTGGCTACATCACCGGCGGAACCGGTCAAGGATTGACGACTAACGGCAACAATATCAGCGGCGGAGGCTTCCAGATTTACGGCGGCGGCACGCTGAATATGTACGGCGGCTGCGTCTTCGGCAACTATACCAGCGCAACTTCCAGCCAAGGCAATGAAGGCGGAGGCGTATACGTTTACCAAAACGGCGTTTTCACTATGAACGGCGGATATATCGTCGGAAACCAGGGCGGCAACGCCGGCGGCGGCGTGCAAAATCAAGGCACTTTCACCATGAACGGCGGTTATATCGGTCACAATACCGCAGGCGACGGCGGCTGGGCTAACGGCGGCGGCGTTGTCAACAGCGGCACAATGATCATGAACGGCGGCGTCATCGAGGGCAACGAAGCGGGCGCTCACGGCGATCTTCGCGGAAAGTGCGGCGGCGGTATCTTCAACGACGGCAGTCTGACGATAAACGGCGGTTCTATCATCAACAACTTCTCCGACAATTTAGGCGGAGGCATTTACAATAATGGCTCGTTGACGATCGGCGCCGACGTAATCATCACCGGCAATTATAACAAATCGACCGAGAATGCCGACGACGTATATCTCAATACGGATAAAACGATCACGCTATCCGGCGCGCTCACCGAAAATAATCCCGTCAGCGTGAAAATGAATAGCGGCGTTGGAGTGTTTACGAGCGGCTGGTCCGAATATATGGGTGACGCCGATCCCGCGGAGTATTTCTTCAGCGCCGACGACGCTTACCGCGTTCGTTTGAAAAACGGCGAGGCGGTCCTCGTTGAAAGCAATCAGTTCAGATGGTCTATTAAGATAGAAGGAAAGGCTTTTGATCCTTCCGATTATTCGGCGTATATAGCCGAGGGCGAAAAGGTCGCGCGAGTTTATGACGTAACCCTTTATCGCATAGATGATAGCGGAGAGCAAGAGCCCGTTTCGGTTCAGCCTTCCGACATTCAAGAAGACTTTGCCTTGACGCTTAAATTGACGGTGCCGAGTACGCTTATCGGTAAAAACTTCCGCATCCTGCACGTTCACGCTGCGGATGATT
>JAFVDA010000045.1 GCA_017478765.1 Clostridia bacterium | reverse complement strand
CTCCTCGTTTTCCGTAGACGTCGGTTGCTTTTTCAAAACAATCTTTTATCGTCAAAGAAAACTAAATTTATTTGATTTTTTAACGAGTCTATTTTCAAAAAGTGCTCGTATAACTTCATAAACCCGTAATTTTCACACGAATAGTGCGTAAAAACGATGACAGCTTTGCCCTGCTCGACAGCCTTTATAACGACGTGGTGCTCTACCTCCGCCGAGCAAAGGAGTTGACAGTCGGTATCGACTTCCCTTTCCGAAAGCCCCGCTCCGCAAAAGGACGCGGCAACGTTGACGTGCATATCGTCCGCACCGTAACATAAAACTGTGGTGTTGAATACGCTTTCGGCGCGCATTCTTATCTCTTTAAGACTTTTCCCGACGAAAAATCTTCTCCCGTAACCAACCTCGTCGCCGGATAACTTCAAAAGTATTTCCTGTCTTTCCGCGCCCAAACCGCTTGCAAAGTAATAGTCTATGCCTCGCTTGGCGCAGTCAAGGTTCAAGTGACAGGATATAACGCCCACACCGTTTTTTACGGCTGATAATAAAGCCCCGTCCACGCTCTTTATCGGATGATATATCGCCGGGTGATGCGTCACTATAAGGTTACAGCCCTGTTCTTTTGCCCGCTCGACCGCTTTATTTGTCAAGTCAAGCGAAAACAAAATACCGGTAACGTCGTCCGACAGGTCGGCTATTATGCCGCTGTTATCGTAGCAGCCGTCCGCCTTTTGCATTTCATCCGACAGCGAAAACGGCGCGTATTCGTTCAAAATATCGTAAACGTCAGATATTCTCATTTATAATTTCTCTCAATAATCGTAATTCCGAAAGCAGTTTTTCTTTCTCGCTATCGTCGCTCGCTTTTTCAAAAGCCGTTTGGATAACGGCAAGTTTACTTTTTGCAAATCTCAAAAAGTCCGCCGACTTATCTTTTACGTTGTCTCGACCGAAAGCGTATTCAACGGGAGAATACTCGCTAACTTTTGCGCTTTTCTCGGCGACGATGACGTCGTAAAACTTATCGCCGTCGTAAAACGTGAAGTCGCGCGTTATGCCGTAACCGAAATCAAAAAGCAATCTTCTCAATTTTTCGGAATTTTTCATAGGTTGCAAGATAAGTCTATTCGGCAAATGCTTGCAATCAGACAAAACGTGACAAATTTCTTCGCCGCCCATTCCCGCGATCAAGGCTTGATCGACGATTTCCGGAATAAGCGAGAACCCGTCGCAACAAAGTAGCGTAACACTACTGTCAAACTCCCCTGCGATAAGTTTTTCGGTCTTAGATAAACTGGGCTTGGAAATATCCGTTGCGTAAACCTTTTGAGCCTTACCGAGTCTTAAAACCGCTTGAGTCATCACGCCGTGGTCGCAACCGATATCGGCAAAGACTTTGCACGGCTGGATTAGATCGACGAGTACGGTCTGTCGCTTGGTCATATCAGTCAAGATAGTCCTTCAACCGTTTGGACCTTGACGGGTGGCGCAGTTTGCGGAGCGCCTTGGCTTCGATCTGACGAATACGCTCACGGGTAACAACGAACACCTTGCCGACGTCTTCGAGCGTTCTCGGCTTACCGTCTTCCAAGCCGTAACGAAGGATAAGCACCCTTTGTTCTCTCGGCGTCAAAGTACTCAAAACGCTCGCAAGTTGCTCGCGGAGCATAGAAGTGGTTACTATGTCGCCCGGAGACTTGGCGTTGTCGTCCTGAATGAAGTCGCCAAGGTGGCTGTCGTCCTCTTCGCCGACGGGCGTTTCAAGCGACACGGGGTCTTGGGCTATCTTTTGTATCTCGATAACTCTCGATTCGGGAATACCCATACGCTCGGCTATCTCGCTCGGCAGCGGATCTCTTCCGAGTTCCTGTAATAAAAGCCTGGTGATACGAGCCTGTTTATGTATGGTTTCGACCATGTGGACGGGAATACGAATGGTTCTGGCTTGATCGGCGATCGCTCTCGTTATGGCTTGACGTATCCACCAAGTCGCGTATGTGGAGAATTTATAGCCCCTATGGTAGTCGAATTTTTCCACCGCCTTCATAAGCCCTAAATTGCCTTCCTGAATAAGATCGAGAAACTGCATGCCCCTGCCGACGTACTTTTTGGCAATGGAAACGACCAGTCTCAAGTTGGCTTGAGAAAGTTCCTGTTTGGCTTGTTCGTCGCCTTCACTCATACGCTTTGCAAGTTCTATCTCCTTTTCAAGCGATAACAGGGGATATTTGCCGATGTCCTTCAAATAAAGTTTTACGTGGTCGCCCGTCGGGATTTCCTTGACTATCTCGTCGTAGAAGTCGTTCCCTTCGGGTTCGACGGTATTGTCGACTATCTGAATACCCAGCTCTTCAAGTTTATCGCTCAAAAATTCCGTTTGCTCTTCGGAAAGTTCGTACTTTTCAAGCCTGTCGCAAAGCGCATCGTTGTCGATCTTATCGCCGTTTGCCTTAGCGTCGTCAACGATCTCCTCCAATAATTTTACAAGTGTTTCTTCGGCAATCATTTTGTACCCTCCGTGTTAAGAAGTTTAAGTTGTTTTATTTTTTTATTGAGCATTTCAAGCGCTTGCTTGCGTTCGTCGACGTCGTTAAGCGATGAAAAATACTCCTTTAATTGTTCGATTTGCAGTTCGAGCGTGCGTTTTTTTACCGCCTTAACGCTGTCGCCGTAATATTTTTCACGAGCGGAAAGGGATATCCTGTCGCCGCAAGTGTAAATTTCGTTCAGTTCGTTTATGTAATCGTTATCGAAAGCCCCGCTGACCGCGGAAGGAGTAACTTGCTTGCCCGAATCCAAAGCTTCCGCGATATAGTCGGCGATAGCCTGCCGCTTTTTATCGGAAAAGTCGAGTTCGGTAAGGTCGCAATCGGCAAAAGGCAAATTGAATGCGTGCGCAAACAAGATAAACCTTTCCGCCTTTTCGATAGCGGTGGAAGTTTGTTCGTACTTTACTTCCGGCGCCGTTTCAGCCTGCGGTTTTTGCGGCGATTTTTCAAGATCGCGTTTTAAGGATTCGTAGGTTATACGAGATACTTCCGAAACCCTTTTCAAAAGTTCTTCCCGCTCGAAATCCTTATCGCTTTCCGCAATGACGCGAAGGGCGTTTTCAACGTATTTGCGCTTTCCGTCTACGGTGGAGACGTCAAACCTTGCCGCAAGGACCTTTAACTTATAGTCGATAAGCGGAAGAGCCTCGTCTATAAGCGCCTGATAGGCGTCTTTTCCGCGCTGTTTTATTATTTCGTCGGGATCGAGCCCGTCGGGAAGAGATAAGACCTTTACGTCAAGCCCCGCGTCTTTAAGTATCTGAAGTCCCCTGAAAGTCGCCTTTTGCCCCGCGGAATCGCCGTCGTAGGAGATTATGACCGTGTCGGTATATCGTTGCAGCATGCGAGCCTGTTCGACCGTCAGGCTGGTTCCCATGCTGGCTACGGCGTTCTTAAAACCCGCTTCGTGGAGCGCGATAACGTCCATATAGCCTTCGACCATTATGACGTATGGAAGCGCGCCTTGCTCGCGTCTTAAAGCCTTTAAGCCGTTTATGTTGTACAGCGTGCGGTTTTTTATAAATATATTTGTCTCGCGCGTGTTCTTGTACTTTCCGTGGTCGACCTTAACTATCACTCGCCCGCCGAAAGCTATAACGCTGCCCATATTGTCGATAATGGGAACGATCAGCCTTTTCGCTTCAAAATCGGTGTAACCCGTTTGATCGTTGTGGGATACGACTCCGCAACTTACCATGTCTTCGTAAGAAAACCCGAGACTTTCAAGGTGTTTGGGGAGCGACTTATAGTCGAGCGAAACGCCTATGCCGAAGGTGCGCAAAGTCTTTTTTGTAAAGCCTCTTCCGAGCATATAGTTTATATACGGCTCAGCTTCGGGCTTACTCAGGTTTGAAACGTAAAACCGAGCCGACTCCAAAAGAATATTGAGTTGGCGTTGGCGTTTTTCCTTGGCTTGGTTGGCTTTGTCGTCGGAAACGGACTTATACTCGGGCATTTCCAGCCCCGCCCTGTCGGCAAGCAGTTTTACGGCTTCCTGATAGGGAAGATTTTCCATTTCCATAATAAAGTTGATGACGTTCCCGCCGCGACTGCAACCGAAACAGTAGTAGAACTGCCCCGCTTGATTCACGCAAAAAGACGGCGTTTTTTCCATATGACCGGGTAGCGGACACCTTGCCCAGAAGGATCCGCCGCGCCGTTCAAGTTGACAATACGCCGACACGACTTCAACTATATCGTTTTTGCTTTTTAATTGTTCGATAAAGGAATTATCAAACGCCATATACAGTAATAATCATCTGTCAGCCGTTGACCGAGAAGGTCTTCGGCACGAAAATATTTTCAAACGTAAAGACGGCGAACCTGTCCGTCATGCTCGAAAGATAATCGCAAACGACCGTATCCAAATCGTAATTATCGAGAAGTTTAACGTATCTTGCGGGCAGTTTATCCTTGTTAGACTTGAAGTAGTTGAACATTGCGGAGAGCATATTAAGAGCCGTCGCCTCTTGTTTTAACGCAGACGGGGCAAGATACACCCTTTCAAACATAAACTTTCTCACTTCGTTGAGCGCCGAATATACTTCGGGCTCCATGGTGACGCTGTCCTTTCCTACGCTCGCCTTGTAGATGGAACCGACCGTGCGGTTTATTCGTTCGCTCGTGGTCTTACCCAAAACGTCGATCGCGGGCTTTGGGAGATCCTCAAGGCTTATCATACCCGCGCGAACGGCGTCGTCGATATCGTGAG
>JAFVDA010000044.1 GCA_017478765.1 Clostridia bacterium | reverse complement strand
TCATCGCCGCTGTATACGTTAAAAGAATACTTACCGCTAAAAGCGAAAGTAACGGTGCTACCGGCGACCGTTTCTTCGGAATCGGGAAGATATTCGGCTTGTCCCGCGGTGACGGTGACGCCTTCGGTTTCAGTCAATCTGTAAACGATCTTTCTTCCGCCGGTAAGTTCCGATTGCCCGTCAAGGTAATCGAACAAACCGCTTTCAACCAAAAGTTGTTCGGTTTCGTAAGAGGTTTCCGTGTTGTAGTCGGCTGCAAACGCAACGGCGACGTTTGTAATAGCCAAAGCCATCGCGACGCACATAACAGCCAACAATGTAATGATCTTTTTGCCTTTCATTTAATTAACTCCCAAACTACGGGTTTTTGCCCGCGTATTGAAAACGATTTAATAAATAATATAATTTCAGTCAAATCTATATTATTTTACACTTGACAAAACTTTTTGTCAAGATATTAGTTATATTTTATGTAAAAAATTACTGTTACGGCGAAATACGTCAATCGTAAATAAGCGTATCGTCGGTTATGGAGAACAGTTTCCAGGGCATTGCGTCTTTTGGCGGTTCCACCTTAAAGACAATGCGTTCTTTGGAAACGGGATGATAAAACCCGAGCGAATACGCCCAAAGAGCGATTTTTCCCTTTTGTTCGGGGTTGCCGTAACGCATGTCGCCGTAGCAGGAATTGCCCATATTAGCCATTTGCACTCTAATTTGATGCGTCCTGCCCGTGTGAAGTTTTACGTTCAAAAGAGTAAGAGAGCCGACCGTTTGGAGCACCGCGTATTCAAGCTCGGCTTTCTTTGCACCTTCTGTAGTCGCGGGACAACAATAGACCATATTGTTGATGGGGTTCTTTTTCAGATAGTTTGTAAGCGTCGCCTTTTTCTCCTTCGGCTGACCGTTGACTACGGTCAGATACTTCTTTTCAAATCCGCCGCTTCTCATTTGCTCGGAAAGTCTTGCCGCCGCTTTGGAACTTTTGGCGTAAACCATAACCCCGCCCGTAACTCTATCCAGTCTATGAACCAGCCCCACGTAGACGTTGCCCGGCTTATTCTCTTTTTCCTTTATATAACTCTTGATAACGGATAAAAGGTCGTCGTCACCGGTGGAATCTTCACAGCACGGCACGTTTTGCGGTTTATATACGACTATAATGTGATTATCTTCGTATAAAACCGACAGATCGGAACTATTCATTTATAAACATACCTCCTGCCCCACACGGCAAAATAATACCTTCTTCGGTAGGTAAACCGACCTCGTCAGCCACAACTATGCCCCTGCCTTTTGCAACGGTCAAAGACAAAACGTTGTTAAGCACTTGCGGCTGAAGCCCCGTTGTGTAACTGTTGATAAGAACGAACAGCGGATGGTCGCTCAAAACGCCCGAACACAGTTTAACGAAATCGAACAGTTGATCTTCGATCTTCCAAAGTTCGCCGCTTGGTCCTCTTCCGTAACTCGGCGGATCCATTATAATGGCGTCGTATTTTCTTCCGCGCCTTATCTCGCGCTGAACGAACTTAACGCAGTCGTCGACGATGTATCTTATAGGTTTATCGCTTAGCCCCGAAAGCCTTACGTTCTCGCCCGCGCGCTCAACCATACCTTTGGCGGCGTCCACGTGACAGACGGACGCACCCGCGTTAAGGCAGGCGCAAGTCGCCCCGCCCGTATACGCGAACAAATTGAGTACGCTTATAGGTCTACCCGCGTTGCGGATAAGATCAGCCATTCTATCCCAGTTTACCGCCTGTTCGGGAAAAAGCCCCGTGTGCTTGAAACCCATCGGCTTGACCTTGAAAGTAAGGTCTTTATAGCCTATATTCCAACTATCCGGCAGTTTTTTGAGAACCTGCCATTCTCCGCCACCCTTATCCGAACGAATATATTTGGCGTGAACGTCGTACGAAAACAAATCCTTATTCGACTTCCAGATAACCTGAGGGTCGGGGCGAAGCAAAACTATATCGCCCCATCTTTCGAGTTTATATCCGTCCCCCGTAGCGATAACGGAGTAGTCCTTCCATTCGGTTGCAACAAGCATATCTGACCTTTATATTATCGGACGCATGCGGCTATCCGATAACTCAATCGTATAATTAAAGTTGTTCAACGCCGAAGGTAACGACTTCACCGTTGATATCCCATTCTTTGACGTAACCTTTGACCTGACCGAGCACTACGCTTTCGGCAAGAACGGAAGACGAGATCTTATCCGAATACTTTTCGATGACGTCTATCAAAGGCTTTTCAGCCACAGCGTAAAGCCTTATGCGGTCGGTAACCACGAAGTCGGCTTCCTTTCTCATGGTCTGGATCTTTGAAACGATTTCTCTGACGTAACCTTCGTCAATAAGTTCGGGCGTCAGGTTGACGTCCAAAACGACCGTGCTTTCGTCTTCGCTTGCCGAAACAAAGCCCTGCTTGCTTTCGGTGGAGATGAGAAGATCGTTTTCGGTAAACACCACTTCTTCGCCGTTAAGCGTCGTTACGAACTGACCGTTCGATTTGACCGTCTTAACTACGGCGTCGGCGTCGCAAGTATCCAGAAAGTTTTTGATAGCGCCCAAAAGCTTGCCGTATTTAGGACCCAAAGTCTTTAACTGCGGTTTGAGTTTGAAACTTATAAACGATGAAGAATCGCTCAAATATTCAAATTCTTTAACGTTCAATTCGTCTCTTGCGATATTGAAGAGTTCTTCGCTCATACTCTCGCCGCCGCCGACCGAGAAGTAAAGTTTTTTAAGCGGTTGACGGTTCTTTATGTTGGACAAATTTCTTGCCGATCTGCCGAGAACTACTATTTTCTCGATCCTGTCCATATCGGCTTCCAACTTCTCGTCTATAAAACTCTCGTCGGCAGTCGGGAACTTGCAAAGATGTACGGATTCGGGCGCGTCGGCAAAGAACTGCGGAACGAGATTGAGATAAATGCTTTCGGCAATAAACGGCGTAAACGGCGCGGTGAGTTTGGCAAAGGTAACCAAAGTAGTCCAAAGCGTGGTGTACGCAGCCGCCTTATCTTCGGTCATTCCGCTGCCCCAGAATCTCTCTCTCGAACGACGAATATACCAGTTGGAAAGTTCATCGACAAAGGTCTGCATGAGCCTTGCCGACTCAAACACCTTGTATTCTTCAAGCCCTTTATCAACAGCCGCAATTAAACTGTTGAGCCTAGATAAAAGCCACTTATCCATAACGGTAAGTTTACAGGACTTCAAATCGTACTTGGACGGATCGTAGTTATCGATGTCCGCGTAGAGAACGAAGAACGCGTAAGCATTCCACAGCGTTCCCATGTATTTAGCCTGACATTCGGAAACGGCTTTTTCGGAAAATCTCGACGGTAGCCACGGCGCGCTCGAAGTATAGAAATACCATCTTACCGCGTCCGCGCCCTGTTTGTTAAGCACCGTCCAAGGATCGACGACGTTGCCGAGATGTTTAGACATTTTTATTCCTTTCGCGTCGTTGACGTGCCCCAAAACTATACAATTTTTGAATGGCGCTTTGCCGAACAAAAGGGTTGAAATGGTCAAAAGCGTATAGAACCAGCCGCGAGTCTGGTCGATGGCTTCGGAAATAAAGTCCGCGGGGAAATGTTTATCAAACAATTCCTTATTTTCAAACGGATAGTGATATTGCGCAAACGGCATGGAGCCGGAGTCGAACCAACAGTCGATAACGTCCTTTACCCTTCTCATCGTGCCACCGCACTTGTGACAAGTGCAGGTGGGCTTATCGATATACGGACGGTGAAGTTCTATATCGCCTTGGACGCCGCAAGCGTCCTTCATCTCCTGCTTGGATCCGAATACTCTGAACTCTCCGCAGTCGTCGCACACCCAAACGGGGAGCGGCGTTCCCCAGTAACGCTCGCGAGACAAGCCCCAGTCGATAACGTTTTCAAGGAAGTTACCCATTCGACCAGACTTTATGGTCTCGGGCATCCAGTTCACGGAATTGTTGGAAGCGATGAGTTGGTCCTTTATAGCCGTGGTTTTAATAAACCAGGAACTTCTCGCATAGTAAATGAGCGGAGTGTTGCAACGCCAGCAAAAAGGATAACTATGCTCGAATTCTTTCACCTTAAAAAGGCTGCCGTTTTCGGCAAGATCTTTGATAATGACCTTATCCGCGTCCTTGACGAACAAACCGGCGTACTTTTCGCACTCTTCGGTAAGTCTACCTCTTGCGTCTACGAGATTGATAAAAGCAACGTCGTACTTTTTGCAAACTCTCGAGTCGTCTTCGCCGAATGCCGGCGCATTGTGAACTATACCGGTACCGTCATCGGCGGTAACGTAATCGTCAAGCACGACGAAATACGCCTTTTTGCCTTTTTCGAGACTGTTGACCGCAAACGGGAACAACGGCTCGTATTCGACGAACTCGTAATCTTTTCCCTTTTTGGTGTCGATAAGTTGGTATTCATCAAACAGAGAATCGACGAGCGATTTAGCGAGAATATAATATTCTTCGCCCGATTTGATTTTTACGTAATCGAACTCGGCGTTCATGCAAAGAGCGACGTTAGAAGGAAGCGTCCAGGGCGTGGTCGTCCAGGCAAGGAAGTAAACGTTTTCTTCGCCTTTTAACTTAAACTTGACGTAAACGGATTTTTCCTTAACGTCCTTATAGCCTTGAGCGACTTCGTGAGAAGACAGCGCCGTTCCGCAACGCGGGCAGTAAGGAACTATCTTATATCCCTTATATAGTAGACCTTTGTCCGAAATGGTCTTCAGCGCCCACCAAACCGATTCGATATAGTCGTCGTGATACGTAACGTAAGGGTTGTCCATATCCACCCAGTATGCAAGACGATCGCTCATGTTTTTCCATTCGGTGGTGTACTTCCAGACCGACTGTTTACATTCGCCGATAAACGGCTCGATGCCGAAGCGCTCGATGTCCTGCTTGCCGTCAAGCCCCAACTTCTTTTCGATTTCCAACTCTACAGGTAGACCGTGCGTATCCCAACCTGCCTTTCTCAGAACGTGAAAGTCCTTCATGGTCTTATAGCGCGGAACGATATCTTTCATTACCCTCGTTAAAACGTGACCGATGTGCGGTTTGCCGTTGGCAGTGGGCGGGCCGTCGTAAAAGGTAAATTCGCGGCCGCCTTCGGTCGCATCGACGCTTTTATCGAAAACCTTTTCACGATCCCAGAATTCAAGAACTTCCTTTTCCCTGTCGAGAAAGTTAAGTTTGACGTCTACTTTTTTGTACATGATTATCTCCGAAAGTAAAATATACTGAAATATATATAAATTCTATTCTATTTTATAAAATAAAAAGTTTTTT
>JAFVDA010000043.1 GCA_017478765.1 Clostridia bacterium | reverse complement strand
TTAAAATACCCTGTAGCCGTATATCCGTCGGCAGAGGTGAAGGAGCCTCCCGCGGCGTAAATCAAAGGATACAACAGATAGGTCGCCATTTCGTCTTCGGTGGCGTCTATTCTCATATCGACGGGAGTGACGCCGCCCTGCTTCAATTTTGCGCAAACTTCATTGAACTGATCGAAAGTCCAGGGGTTTTCGACAGTATAGGCGTCGACGTTGATACCGAGATTTCTGAAAATCTTCTTGTTGTAGAAGAATCCTGCGCTCGATTCCTGAATGGGAAGACCGTAAAGTTTACCTTGATAGGTGTTGAGCGAACTTGCGTAAAAATCGTTTTTGACGTCCTGCGGAACGAGATCGGTAATGTCGTACAACAATTTGGAATTTGCGTACGCCGCGGTATTAGGCGCGTCAAATGTGATTATGTCGGCGAGCGTTCCCGCGTTTTGGTTGTTGGTAAGTTCGGTTTCGTAACCCGAAGCACCCGCAGACCTTGCCTTATAAGTGATGGAAGCCTTGATCTTTTTGTCCTTATAAGCGGCGTTAAAGGCTTTTATTCTCTTGTCATAAGCCTGACCTTCGGTCGATTTTTCGTCAACGTGGACGAGAATTTTAACTATGGTGTTACCCGTAGTCGTATCGACTTCGCCCGCGTCAGTATCGCTCGTGCCGTCGTCGCACGCAGCGAAGGTAAAGAGCATGGTAAAGGCAAGCGCCAAGGTTAATAAAAGGGTAAATAATCTTTTCATAACAATCCTCTTTATATAATTTGTTATTTTATCCGTATCGGGTAAACCCCGACGACGGTAGGTTCCGTTTGACGTAGTTAAGGTTGTTTGTTTGTTTGCACAGCAAACAAACAGGGGGTACCCCCTGTTTTACTTTTTCCTTTCGGCTAAAGTAAAATCACTTGGTGGTATTACCGACGACCAGTTCGGTCGGAAGTTCAACTCGCTTTTCGACCGCTTCGCCGTTTATCTTTTTAATAAGCATATCCACGACCGCGCGAGCCATCTTTTCAACGGGCTGTTCGATACAAGTCCACCGTCCGTTTAGGTTCCACTGTCCGAAGGAGCCGTCGTAAGATATCATTTGAAGGTCTTCGGGTATCTTTTTACCGAGTTTTTCGGCAAGACTCAAAACCGTTTGCGCCATGGTGTATCCGGAAACGAATACACCGTCGACGTCGGGATAGGTTTTGAAAAACTCTTCCGCGACAGAACGTTCGTCGCCGTGTGAGATTATTTCGTTGACTATGCGAGGTTTGTTGCCCGTTTCCGCCATTACGCTCGTATACGCCCTTTCCCTTTCGGAAACCTCCGAAAAAACGAGCGGTTTCGAGCCGATAAAACCTACCTTTTGGCAACCGCGCTCAAATAGATACCTGACCGCTTTTTTAGTTGCGGCGTAGTTGTCGCTCGTAACGTAGGGTATATCGTCGCCGAAAATCCTATCGATAGACACTATCGGACAACCTTTGAGTTCACTCTCGTTATGCGCGTAGTGCGTGACGAATACCGCCCCGTCGACTTCTCTTAATCTTATTCTGTTTATTATATCAGTTTCCTTTTCTACCCTTTGTTGGGAAGAAACAAGTATCACCGAGTACCCGAACTTATCGGCTTCGTCCTCGACGAAGTAGGCAAATTCGGCGAAGAACGGGTGGTTTACGACCGGCACGAGCAGAGCGATGTTTCTCGTTTCGTTTCTTCTCAACTTCGCCGCCATCTTGTTGGGCGTATAGTTGAGCGCCTTGACAGCCGACATAACCTTTTCGCGCTTTTCGGGATTGACCGAACCGCCGCCGTTCAACACTCTCGAAACCGTTCCTATACCAACTCCGGCGTACTTTGCCACGTCTTTTATGGTAGAAGCCATGATTTTCTCCGATCTAATTTGAATTTTATCAAACCACGGTAACTTTTATCGTGGTATTGCCTAAAGTAACGGTGTTTTCACCGAGAGTTAAAACCTCTTTATTTATATACAAAACTTTGTTTTTGATCGTATATTCGCCGCTTTTAAGCGCTCTGCCGTTTACCGTCACGGCTGAAACGTCAAGGTTTCCCAAATACACGGTCGCATTCAAGCCTTGGTTTACTTTTACGTCGGCTACGCTCGATTTTGCTACCGACTTAACGTCTACCGTAAACGTAAAAGTACTCTTTCTGCCGAACGCCTTGAAGCGGTACGAGCCGACGCCGAGCGTCTTGAAATACTCTTCGCTCAATGTAAGTTTTCTGCCGTCGCAAGTGAAAAACTCTGCGTTCACCTTTGCGTTTCTAAGCGTTACGTTATATAATTCCATGACCGCTTGTTCTGCGTCGCCGTAAACTTCGAGATTACCGCCGTCGTAAACGTATTCTTCATTTACGAGCGCGACAGCCTCGAAAGTTGCCTTGCCGTTGAAAACGTTCAAGCCGAACCTACCTTCTAAAGGATCATTCTCGCTTAAAGTCGCCTTCAACTTGCTCTCACCGCCGAGATAAACGGTCAGGTCGTTAGCGCTCAACCTTGCTTTAAGCGTGATCGAACTTGCGTTCACGTCGGCTTTTACCGAGCCGAGCAACCTGTTCGCCGTCCAAGCCTTGACTATCTTCTCGTTGCTGTCGTAGTTGACGATGATATAATCGCTCATATCGTCTTTTGCGCGCAGTATCATTGCGGCGGCGACCGCTTCGAGCTTGAACGTCACGGACAAGGTTACGTCGCTTCCGCTCTCGTCGGAAAGTATATATCCGTCGCCCGCGGTCATTTCGCCGACTAATCCTTCATCGGTCGCGTACCACTTACCGGCGATAACGTTTTCGGATGAAAAGTTAAGGTCGCTGTCCACGTCGCCAGCGTAAACGGAAACGTCAATCAGTTTTTCCGAGTTGCCGCACTTAGCCCGAACGACGGCTACGCCGCTCGCTTTTGCTTTTAATAACGCGCCGTAGGAAGTCTTTTCCGCTTCAAGGGCGTTTTCGCCGCTAAGTACCGTCCATTCGATATCGACGTCCGACGTCGAATACGCCATAACGCTCTTTTCTTTCGCTACGGTCATATCGAGGTTTACGCTCTCGTCGCTGACGTACAAAACGCTTTCGCTCTCGGCGACGTTCTTTCTCCATACGGTGCCGATGGTGTTTACGGTAACGTCGGCAGTAACCGCTCCGCCTACCGTAAGACTGTTATTTACGGCGTAGGGAGAGTTGAGCGTCAGAACGTAAAACGGATACGTGAAGTCGCCGCAAAATACTTCAAGTCCGCCGTTATCCGACAGAATATAGAATGTTTGAGTTTGCCCTTCGGTGGCGCCGGAAGCATACCTGAAAGGGAAGTCCTTTATATAAAGCCCCGCGCTTGACGCGTGTTCTCTCGAAACGTAATACCCTTCGGTCTTGTTCCAACCCACTTCGAGATAGTTTGTTTGATCGGCGTTTAGCGTGAATACTATATCTTCGCCGTCGGGGTTTACTATTTTTGCGTCTATCTCGTAGGTTTGGCAATCGATGGTTTTGAGCAAATTGTCGCTCGTTTTATCAAGTTGCGTTTGCTTAACCGATACGATAGTCTTTCTGTCCAAAGCGGTAGTCGAACGGGTTATGGGAGTTTGGGTGAGCATATAACCGTCACCCGTCTTTTTCAAGCCCCATTCGACCG